>NZ_JAZFXT010000066.1:0-117034 GCF_036448855.1 Methylobacterium ajmalii | reverse complement strand
CCGCGAGCGGCACGAGCGAGGTGACCTCGAACATCGCGGGCGTCGCCCGCGCTTCCGAGGATACCGGCGCGGCGGCCTCCCAGGTGCTCGCCTCGGCCTCCGAGCTGTCGCGCCAGTCCGAGCACCTCTCGAACGAAGTGCACCGCTTCCTCGACACCGTGCGGGCCGCCTGAGCCGGATCGCACGAGGCGAGGGGCCGCCGGTCGCGGCCCCTCGCGATGCGTCAGACGAGATCCGATCGCGAGATCCGATCGACAGCTTCGCAATGCGGATTTCGGCTTCGCTCGAGCGTCGCGCCGGCTGGCGACACGGGAATCGGTGCCGGGGCTTCGTCAGAGTTCCATCACGGCGCCTTGGGCGCGGTTCCGAGATGCTTGTCGAGGAACGCCGCGATCTCGCCGAAGACCTCGCGGGTCTCGGGCGCATCCGGGTCGAACAGGTACTGGGCGTGGCTCATGCCCTCGAACACCTGGAGCGAGGCCTCGACCCCGGCCTGGCGCAGCTTGCGGTGGGTGCGCACGGTGTTCGACAGGAAGAGGTCGCGGGTGCCGGTGGTCAGGATGGTCGGCGGCAGGCCGCGCAGGTCGCCGTAGATCGGCGAGAGCTGCGGGTCGCGCAGGTCGCGGCCGGCGGCGTAGAGCTTGGCGGCCCGGGTCAGGACCCCGTCGTAGGAGACCAGCACGTTGTCCAGCCACTCGTTGGCCTTGTAGCTGTCGCCGGTCTCGGTCAGGTCGGACCACGGCGTGCCGGGCGCGATGGCGGCGGGCAGCGGCACGCCCTCGCGCTTGGCCCGCAGCATCAGGGCCAGCGCCATGCCGCCGCCGGTCGAGGTGCCGAACACCGCCATGTTGGCGGCGGGCTGGAGGGCGAGCGCGGCCTTCCACACCGCCATGGCGTCGTCCATCGCCGCCGGGTAGGGGGCGTCGGGCGGCATGCGGTAATCGAACGATATCACCGTGAAGCCGCCGAAGGCCGCCATCAGCACCGCCTCGAGGGTGCCGGCCTCGCCTGGGTTGTAGACGTAGCCGCCGCCGTGGATGTGGACGAGCAGCCGGTGCCGGTTGCGCTCCGGCACCTCCCTGGGGGCGATGATCCAGGCCTTGACGCCGCCGATCACCTCCGGGGTCGAGACGACGCCGAGGCGCTCGCGCAGGGCCGGGAGCGGCGCGGCGGTCTGGGCCGCGAGCTTGGCCACCAGCGCCTTCCACTCGGCGGCGCTGCCCGGGTCGGCATTCCAGGCCGGCACGCGGTAGGGCGCGGCGATCGCCGCCTGGAATTCAGGGCTCACCGTGCCGGGGACCGGAATGCGCCGTCCCGGCACCGCCCGCGGGCCCGGGACGGCGTTGGCGGCGTTCTGGGCCGCCTCCATCCGGGCGAAGTCCGAGGCGTCGGCGCTCGGGGGACCCGGCTGCTGGGCGAGGACCGCCGTCGGCAGCGCGACGGCCAGGGGCAGGGTGGCGAGGCGGCGCGAGCCGGGCAATGGACCATATCCTGTCGGCATGGGGTCCGCACGATTCGCACGGCCTTCCCCATCCCGCAAGGCTCCCCGCCGAGGCCTCCCGCCCCGGCCTGCCTACGGCACGCCCCGGCGCAGGATGGAGCTGTCGTAGCCGTCGAGGAGGTCCTGCGGATCGCGGTAGATCGCCGTGCAGCCGGCCTCGCCGAGCAGGGCTTCCGGGAAGCCGCCGCACAGGACGCCGATCACCGGCAGCCCGGCCTTCACGGCAGCCTCGGCATCGTAGGGCGAATCGCCGATCACGACCGACTGCCCGCGGGCGGGACGGCCGAGCTTGTCGAGGGCCGCCTCGAAGATGTCCGGATGCGGCTTCGAGCGGTCGGCCTCGTCGGAATTGGTGGCCACGTCGACGAGATCGCGGATGCCGGCGATCTCTTGGTAGCGCTCCACCTCCTCGGCCTTGCCGGAGGAGGCGAGCGCCAGGATATGGCCCTCCGACTTCAGGCGCTCGAACAGGGCGCGCACGCCGGGAAACGGCTGGACCCTCTGCAGATATTTTTCCTTGAACAGCGTCGAGCGGAAGGTCTCGATCGCCTCGCCGTCGCGCGCCAGGCGCTCCTTCGGCACGAAGACCGGCATCAGCTGGTCGCCGCCCTTGCCGATCTGGCCGCGGATGTGGGCCTCGTCGGCCTCGATCCCGAATTCGCGAAACGCCTCCGCCCAGGCTGCGGCGTGGAGGTCGACGCTGTCGAGCAGGGTGCCGTCGATGTCGAAGATCAGGTTCCGGATCATGGCGGGCGCCCTCTGTTGCAGCCGAGCACGAAAGCCCGGCAAAGCGCCGGGGTTCCCCGGCGGGCAAGCGGGGCGGCTGGCCTTCGGGCGCCCCGGCCATTAGAGCTTCATGCACCATCGCTCCCCGTCCGCAGCGGGAGCGCCTCAGACGTCAGATGTGAGAAGTGCCGATGTCCGTCCTGTCCAGAGCCTGCCTCGTCGCGGCCGTGGCCGCGCTCGCGGGCGGCTGCATCAGCAATCCCCTCGGCCAGGTCGGCGGCGTGCTGCCGGCGGGCGACGTCGGTCCGCCGCCGTCCCTGCGCGGCGACGTGAAGCTGCCGGCCCGCAGCAGCGGCGACCTCGCCCAGGCCGCGACCGAGCCGACCCGTCGCCTCAACGTACCGACGAGCACCCGCGCCTCCGGCGACACCCTGAGCGCCCCGCCCCGGCGCATCCGCCGCGACGAGATCGAGGGCGAGGGCGGTCCGAGCGGCAGCAGCGGCGGCTTCTCGCCGACGATCGGCTCGGGCGGCTCGGTCGGCCTCGGCGGCAAGTTCTGAGGACGCTTGCTTCCAAGCGATCCTGCTTTCGGGGGAAGTCCCGGGACCTTCGCCGGGCGGCTTCGACGTCCGGCGCCGAGGCAACGGCCGTCCGTACGAGGGACGACGACCTCCGTCGGGCCTCGACCTTGCGTCATCCGGGGCGCGTCCCGTAGCCTTCCGGTCCGATGGCTGCGATATTCCTCGGACGGCGCGCGATGACGCGATCTCTGGCTGCGATCCTGCTCCTGGCAATCGGGGCGATGTCCGATTCCGCGCAGGCGGGCTCCAACACGTGCACGATCGGCGGATGGTCGATCGTCACGGAGGCGGGCGGGGTGCCGGTGCGGGCCGGCCCGTCGCCCGAGGCTCCGATCGTCGGCCGGCTGCCGCCCGCGGTGGCGTACGAGGGCGGCCTGTACTCCGGGCGCGGGCTGGAATTCGCCATCGTCGAGGCCGAGGGCGGCTGGTTCCGGATCGACGCCGTCTACGTCCCGACCGTCAAGGACGACGACGTCGAGGACGTGCCCCTGGCGGTGACGGGCTGGATCCCGGGCCGGGCCATCTATTTCCAGCTTCAGACCGCCAAGGGCTTCTCGAGACCCGATCCCGCCTCCGAGGTCGTCTACCGGTTCGGCGAACTCACCCATCCGAGGGACTGGCTGGCCGTCACCGACTGCCGCGGCAAATGGGCCGAGATCGCCTACGGCACGCCGCAGGAGGAAAGGCGGATGTGGGTACGCGGCATCTGCGCCGCCCAGGAAACCAGCTGCGACGGGGTCAAGGGCGATCGGTAGCTTCTCGATCCGGATAAAGGTAGTTTCACCTGATACTTGCGTGCGATTTTTTTAACCCGAAATCAAGACGTGTCTCTAAATTTTACGAAATTATCTCAAATAAAACATCAAATTATTCATGCGGTTGATGGGCAAATTATTCAGAGACTGTTTGAGTTACGACGACACGATCGCGAGGGGGTATCCTACCCTCCACTTCATCCTGAGGTGCTGGCGATCAGAGATCGCGTGCGATTTCCGATCGCCAACACCTCAGGATGAGGTTTCTGATGGGATAGAATATCCATCGGTCAAACAGGCTCTGAAGATCATGTGTTTTCGATCGCTTGGCATCTCCTGACAAACGTGGAGGCGAGGTGAGATCGGCATATCAGGCCAAACAGGCTCCGCTCCAACCTCGGGTGCGTGCACGGCCGCGCGCCCGATAGCCAGAACTGGCTGCGTCACGAGTCGCCGCGATCCGCCCCCACTTGCACGGTTGCGCTCGCCTTCCCCCGGGTATCCTTCCGCGCCCGGGTTTCCTGGGCGCGGGCGGTCTCGCGCAGGCGGCGTCGGCGTTCCTCCAGGCCGGCGCGGGTGGCGGGCCACCAGCCGCGGCCGGGCGCGTCGGCCGCGGCCGCCGGCACCGTCTCGACGAGTTCGACGAAGGTCGGCATCCGCCACCAGGCCCAGACCAGCGGCCCCGGCACGGTGATGGCGGGATAATGGGCGAGCGCCGCGGTATCCTCGACGACAGCGTCGTCCAGCGCCTCGAACACCACCACGCCGGCGCTCGCCGTCTCGACGGCCGCGCCGAGGGGCGGGGGGTCGGCGCGCGGCACCGGGTGGCGGCGGCGCCGGCGTTCCGCCGCGGCGGCAGGGTCGCGGGCGGCCTCGCGCTGGGCGCGGCGTGCCTCGGGCTCGTTCGCGGCGGCCGCCTCCTCGATCGCGCCCCAGACCTCCTTCAGCGCCTCGTAGGAACGCCAGGGCACCCGCCAGGCCCGGATCTCCGGCGCCCAGGCGGCGAACGGGATGGTGCGCAGGGTGTCCACCACCGTGCGGGAATAGGGCGTGCGGACCACCAGCGCCTCGGGGGCGGCCTCGAGGTAGCGGCTCTCCAGCGGTTCGAACGCGTAGGCGTCCCGGCCCTTGTCGTCGCCGTAGGCATCGAGGGCCGAGATCTCCCGGGCGATCCAGGCATCGGCCCGCTGCTCGGCGGTGGTGCCGGGCACGAACCAGCGCCGCAGCTTGCGCCGCCAGCGGGCGGTCGGGAAGCTCTCCTTGAAGCGGGCGAGGAGCGCCCGGTCGAACGGCATCGCCACCAGCACGCCGGGACGCTTGACCGTGCCCGGCGCCACCGCGAAGCCCGCCCCGCGGGCGACCTCGCCCTCGGGGCCGCCCTCCTCGTCCCGCCCGCCCTCGGACATGAGCGACCTCAGATCGTCGGCGCGCGGCCGCCGTAGTAATCGTCGAGGCGCCCGCCATAGGACGGGTCGGCGAACGGGTCCTCGTCCGGGCCGTGGCGCGGCGCCTCGGCCAGGGTACCGGGATCGATGTCGATGACGTAGCCGCCCAGGCGCACGTCGTAGGTCAGGGCCTTCCAGGGCACCGGGTGGTGGTGCTCGCCGAAGCCCAGGAAGCCGCCGAACGACAGGACCGCGTAGGCGACCTGGCCCGTCACCTTGTCGACCATGAAGTTGTAGACGCTGCCGAGATGCTCGCCCTTGCGGTCGTAGACCGCCGTGCCCTCGACCTTGTTCGAGGCGATCAGCCGGCGGGTCTCGTCGAGGGCGAGGCCGTCGCCGGACGGGTCGAGCTCCATCGTGCCGGGCTCGCGCAGGGCGCGCTCGTTCGGAAGATCGGTCGGCATGGCGGGCTCCGTGACGCAGGCGGGAACTATCCTTTGGGGAACCGTCCGGTCCGGGGAGGGTTCCGCGCTCAGCGGGATCGCTCGCCGTCCTCCTCCTGTCGCTCGGCCACCTCGGTGCGCACCGTGCGGCTCGCCAGCATCATCTCGACCGCGAAGGCGGTGAGCGAGGCCAGGGTGCAGACGATGGCGGCCCCGAACAGGCTGAACAGCAGGCTCGCCACCGCGGCGTCCCGCAACGTGCCGAGAAACAGGGTCAGCACCGCGCCGCAGATCGCCACCCCGCCGAGGGCAGCGACCACCACCGCCACGTCGAGGGCGAGGCTGCGCCGGCGCAGGTCGCGCAACCGCGCCTGGTCGCCGGGCCGCTCGGCGACGCGGTCGGACAGCTTCTCGACCTGGTCGGCGATGCGGGCGTGCCGGGTCGAGAAGACGTTGAGCAGCGTCGCGATGCCCGACAGCAGGAAGACCGGCGTCAGGGCGACCTGGATGATGTGGGCGGTCGAATCGACCTGGGACGGATCGGCGGAGGGAATCATGCAGGTCCGGGGAAGGGGCTGCGGCCGGCCTGGATCGCACGGCGAGGGGAACGGGTGAAGCCTTCGAGCGGAAGCGATCGGGGAGCGTCCGGTTCCGGCATGTCGCGGCGGCACGACGACAGTCCGGAAGACCCGCGGCGGGATGCGATTTGTCCGATATCTTACCGAATTGCCCCAGGCACTACAATTTTTCGAGATATATTGTTTTGCCACAGGGACATACCTTGACGCTGGACTGGCAGAACCATAGTTCCGCCCGCAGTGATTGCATCACTCGTTGCGGACAACGACAGTCCACAATCTCGGCGGCGGCGGAGGTCTGGGTGCGGGAACGAGGGACGGGACGGGACGGGCCCCCGCCGGGAGCGCTGGCGGCGGCCTGCGCGGCGCCGGACGCGGTGGCGACCTGGCAGTGGGACATCGGCGCCGACATCCTGTGCGGCGACGCCCGCATGGCGGCCCTCTACGGGGTCGATCCCGCCCACCTGCGCGGCGGCGCGCCGGTCCCGCTCCTCCTCGACCGCATCCACCCCGACGACCGCGGAACGGTGGTGACCCGCATTCGCCGGGCGGCGGAGGAGGGCGGGTCCTACGTCGTGCCCTATCGCCTGCTCGCGCCCGGGGGGCAGATCCGCTGGGTCCTGTCGTGCGGCCGCTGCGCCCACGACGCGGCGGGCCGGCCGACGGAGGGGCGGGGCGTTCTGATCGACCTCACCGGCGCCGAGACGCATCCCCTGGAGCGCGCCGCCGAGCACGGCCTCGCCGTCCGCCGCGCGGTCGACGACTGGCACGATCCGTTCCTGCGCCGCCTTGCCGACATGCTGCTGATGGAGATCGGCCGCCACCTCGCGGCGGGCGGCGCGGAGCAGTCCCCGGAGAACCGCTGGACGAACTGACGCGTGCCCGCGCTCGGACGAGCCGTGCCGGCGCCGCGGAAGCGGCGACCGGCCGGCGCGGGGCGCCCTCAGCCCGCCGTGACGGAGAGATGCGCCCCGTGGGTCAGGCTCGGGTCGAGGTCGCCGGCCGTCGGCCCCCGGAACACGGCGGCCACCGGGCCCTCGCCCCGGCGTGCCAGTGCCTCGGCCAGGGCGCCGTCCGTCCCGGCCGGGCTCGCGAGAGTCACGGTGGTGCGCGGGCCGAGCGGCAGGGTCGCGGCGCGGGCCGGACTTCCCAGGATCTCAGCCTCGACCACCGGCGCGTCGGCACCGGCGCCGAGCAGCGCGGCGTAGCGGGCACGGGACGCCTCGACGTCGCGCACCGCCACGGTGACGGAAGCGACCCCGGTGATCCCGTTGTCGTGCCGGCGCACGTCGCCCTCCTGCACGCGCAAGGACCGGGGCGTGACGTCGCCGCACAGGAACGGCACGTCGGAGCCGGGGGCGCGGGCGGTCTTCCAGTCGAGCCGGGCGCCGTCCGGCCGGAAGCGGCCGCCGGCCACGGGATCGGCGATGTCGAGCCCCCGGGCCTGCGCGGCCTTCACGTCGGCGTCGATGTCGCCCGGCAGGAGCGCGTGGTCGAGGAAGCCCTCGCCGGCGCGGTGGTAGACGTCGGACCAGCGGTTGCCCGGCTCGGGCTTCTTGAACGCGATCAGCTCCAGGTAGGCGCCGTCCTCCAGCACCACCAGCACGTTGTGGGTGACGCCGTTCTGGTGCTCGCCGCCGCGGATCACCGTGAAGCCGAGACGGGAGTAGTCCGCGAAGGCCGCGTCGAGGTCGGCGACTGCGATCACCAGGTGGTCGAGGGTGAGGGACATGAGGTTTCCTCTTCGGGCAGCCGGCATTCAGACGACCGGCATTTCGGGCCGGCCGGGGATCCAGGCGCGGCCGGGCACCGCGTCCAGGAGGGCGCGGGTATAGGCGGCCTGCGGGGCTGAGAAGACCTCCGCGGTCGGGCCGGCCTCGACGACCTGTCCGTCCTTCATCACGGCGATCCGGTCGCAGATCTGGCCGGCCACCCGCAAATCGTGGGTGATGAACAGCATCGACAGGCCGAGACGGTCGCGCAGGCGATCGAGCAGCGCCAGCACCTGGGCCTGGACCGACACGTCGAGGGCCGAGACCGGCTCGTCGGCGACCAGGAGCTCGGGTTCGAGCGCCAGCGCCCGGGCGAGCCCGATCCGCTGGCGCTGCCCGCCGGAGAACTCGTGCGGCAGGCGGTCCATCGCCGCGGGATCGAGCCCGACGAGCCCGAACAGCTCGCGGGCCTTCGCCATGGCATCGGCGCGGGAGACGCCGTGCAGCATCGGCCCCTGCGCCACCAGCTCGCCGGCCCGGCGGCGCGGGTTGAGCGAGGCGAAGGGGTCCTGGAAGACCATCTGCACCCGCCGGGCCTCGGCCCGCATCGCCCGGCGCGAGAGCGAGGCGAGATCGGTGTCGCCGAGCCGGATCGTGCCGGTTTCGGGATCGAGCAGGCGCACGATGCAGCGGGCGAGCGTCGACTTGCCGGAGCCCGATTCGCCGACGATGCCGAGCGTCGTGCCCCGGGGCAGCGACAGGCTCACGTCCCGCACGGCGTGGGTGAGCCGGGCGCGGCCCGGCAACAGACCTGCGAGAAGGCCGCCGCCCTTGCGGTAGGTCTTCGAGACGCCCGCAATCGTCAGGATCGGCGCGGCCTCGGTGCCGGGGCGCGGGGCGCGGGGCAGGAGCGGCGGCACCGCGCCGATCAGCGCCCGGGTGTAGGGCGCCTGCGGCCGGTCGAGCACGGCCTCGGCCGGGCCCTCCTCGACGAGGCGTCCGGCCTGCATCACCGCGACCCGGTCGGCGATCTCCGCCACCACCCCGAAATCGTGGGTGATGAACAGGACGCCCATGCCGCGCCGCGCCTGGATCTCGCGGATCAGCGCCAGGATGCGCCCCTGCGTCGTCACGTCGAGGGCGGTGGTCGGCTCGTCGGCGATGAGGAGGGCCGGCTCGAGCGCCAGCGCCATGGCGATCATCACCCGCTGGCGCTGGCCGCCCGAGAGCTCGTGCGGGTAGGCCCGGAGCGCCGCGGCGGGATCGGGCATCCGCACCTCGTCGAGGAGCGCCAGGGTCTTGTCCCGGATCGCCCGGGCCCCGAGCTTCGTGTGGATGCGGAAGGTCTCGGCGATCTGGTCGCCGGCCCGGCGCAGCGGGTTCAGGGCCGTCATCGGCTCCTGGAAGATCATGCCGATCTTCGCGCCCCGCAGGCGCCGCATCTCGGCCTCCGAGGCGCCGACGAGGTCGCGGCCCCGGAACAGCACCGCGCCGCCGTCGGGCCGCACGCCGGGCGGCAGCAGCCGCATCACCGTGTTGGCGAGCACCGACTTGCCCGAGCCCGATTCGCCGACGACGCACAGGATCTCGTTGGCGGCGAGGGTCAGCGAGACGTCGCTGAGCGCGTGGCTGCGGTCGGCCCCCGGCGGCAGGCGGACCGAGAGGTGCTCGATCGCGAGGAGATCGCTCATGCCGCGGCCCCCGATGCAGCCTTCACCGGCGCGGGGCCGCGCAGGCGCGGGTTGAGGGCGTCGTTGAGGCCCTGGCCGACCAGCGAGACGGCGAGCACCGTCACCAGGATGGCGACGCCCGGAATCGCCGAGACGTACCATTGCGTGCGCAGCACGCCGCGCCCGGCGCCGATCAGGTTGCCCCAGGAGGCGACGTTGGGGTCCGAGAGGTTGAGGAAGGCGAGCGCGCTCTCGAGCAGGATCGCCACCGCCATCACCACGCTGGCATAGACGATCACCGGCGGCAGGGCGTTGGGCAGGATCTCACGGGCGATGATGCGGGCGTCGCCCATGCCCAGCACCCGGCAGGCCTGGACGAACTCGCGGTTGCGCAGGGTCAGGAACTCCGCCCGGGTGAGCCGGGCCGGGGCCGGCCAGGAGACGAGGCCGATCGCCACCGTGACGGTGGTGATGTCCGAGCCGAACACCGCGACGAGCACGAGGAGCAGCAGGAAGTTCGGCAGGGTCTGGAACGCCTCCGTGATCCGCATCAGGACGTCGTCGACGATCCCGCCGTAGAAGCCCGCCACCGCGCCGACCGCGATGCCGATCGCGATGGCGATCACGGTCGCGACGAGGCCGATCAGCAGCGAGACCCGGGCGCCGTGGAAGACCTGGGCGGCGATGTCGCGCCCGCTCGCGTCGGTGCCGAGCCAGACCTTCGGGTTGGCGAAGGGCCATTGCAGCGGCCGGCCGGCCAGGCCGAGCGGGTCCTTGGGAAACAGCAGGGGCGCGGTCAGCGCCACCGCGATCACGAGGAGGAGGAGCGCCGCGCCCAGGAGGGCCGCCGGGTTGCGCGCGTAGCGCCGGAGAGCCGCCATCGCGTCAGCGCCCCGCCGCGATGCGCGGATCGAGCCGGCCGTAGATCAGATCGACCAAGAAGTTCACCGTGATGACGAGGAGCGCCGACACGAACACGATGCCCAGCAGGGTGTTGAGGTCGCGCTGCACCACCGATTCGTAGGCGAGCCGCCCGAGGCCGGGGAGCGCGAACACGCTCTCGACCACCACCGAGCCGCCCAGCATCGTGCCGGCCTGAAGGCCCACCAGGGTCACCATGGGCAGGAGCGCGTTGCGCAGGGCGTGGCGCACGATGACCCCGGTCTCGCCCAGCCCCTTGGCGCGGGCGGTGCGGACGTAGTCGAGGCTCATCACCTCCAGCATCGAGGCGCGCATGATCCGCAGGTAGGTGGCGAGGAAGACGAGCGCGAGCGTCAGGGTCGGCAGCACGAGGTGGCGGGCGACGTCGAGGACGTGGGCGAGCCCGGTATAGCCGGCGCCGACCTCCTCGAACCCGCCGGCCGGCAGCCAGCCGAGATGGATCGCGAACAGCACGATCCCCATCAGGCCGAACCAGAACGAGGGCGTGGCGTAGAACATCAGCCCCAGCGTCGAGATCAGGGTGTCGGGCCATTGCCCGATCCGCCTCGCCGCCAGCACGCCGAGGAACGTGCCGCCGAGGAACGCGAGGGTCAGGGAGGCGCCCATCAGCAGGAGCGTCACCGGCAGCCGCTCGGCGATCACGGTGGCGACCGGCTTGCCGTAGATCGCCGACTGGCCGAGGTCGAGCTGCACCAGCCGCCACAGGTAGCGGCCGAGCTGGGCCGCCGCCGGCAGGTCGAGGCCGTAATAGCGGCGCAGCTCGTCCGCGGTCGCCGGGTCGCCGCCGCCCATCTGGGCCATCAGGGCATCCACGGTGTCGCCGGGGGCGAGCTGAAGCAGCAGGAAGAGCCCCGCCAGGATGACGAAGAGCGTCGGCAGGCTGGCGGCGAGGCGGCGCAGCGCCAGGAGGAGGATGGTCATCGGCTGGCCTGGCTCGGGGCGGCGTGCCTCGCTAACGGGGTCGTCACGCCTCGATCCACGCGTCGTGCCAGTCCGCCGAGCCCCAGCGCGGAGTGTTGTGGTCGCCGTGCACGCGCTTGCTCGTCGCCGACAGGAAGGTGCGCTCGGTCATCATCCAGACCGGGAGCGCGTCGTTCACGGCACCCACCCACTGCGCGTAGAGCGCCTTGCGCTTGCCCGGATCGAGCTCGCTCGCCGCCTCGTCGGTGAGGCGGTCGACGAGGTCGGATTGCCAGCCGTACTGGTTGGTCCAGGGCGCACCCTTCGGCGAGCCGGAGCGGTACCACACCGTCGTCGAGACCGCCGGATCGCCCCGGTACTGGTGCCAGCCGGTGGCGAGGTCGAAGTTCCAGTCGCGGTAGACGGTCGAGAGGGCGCCGGCGGTGTCGAGGTTGACGATCTCGACCTTGATCCCGACCGCCTGGAGCGATTGCTGGATGAAGGTGGCGAGAAGCGGCACGTCCTCGCCGTTCATGATCGGCACGAGCTTCAACGAGAAGCGGGTGCCGCCCGCCCCGCGCTTGAAGCCCGCCTCGTCGAGGAGCGCCGCCGACTTCTTGGGGTCGAACGGGTAGGGGACCGGGGTGTCGGGATAGAACGCCGTCGAGGAGGACGGGATCGGCCCGGTCGCCGGCTTGCCGAGCCCGTAGATGAAGTTCTCGATGAAGAACGGCACGTCGATCGCGTGCGCGATCGCCCGGCGCACCCTGACATCCGCCAGTTCCTTGCGGCGGGTGTTGAACTCGAGGGTGTTGTTGAAGGCGTTGGCCTCCAGCCCCTTGCTCGACACGGTGAATCGCTTGTCCGACTTCAGCCGGTCGAGGTCGGCGAGCGCCAGCGCGTTGTAGGTCGAGAGCTGGACCTGACCGGTCTCGAGCGCGGCCGAGGCCGCCGCCTTGTCGGTGATGAAGCGCCAGACGATCCGGTCGAGGTAGGGGAAGCCCTCGCGCCAGTAGGTCGGGTTGCGCTCTGCGATGACGTGCTGACCGCGCTCGTAGGAGACGAACTTGAACGGCCCGGTGCCGATCGGCGCGGTGTTGGCCGGATTCTCGAGCACGTTGGTGCCCTCGAAGACGTGCCGGGGCGCGACGTAGCCGAGGTCGCAGAGCGCCCGCAGCAGGAGGTCGAGCGGCATCGGCCGGACATAGCGGAAGACGGCCGTGTGCGGATCGGGCGTGTCGACGGCCTCCAGGTAGAGCTGAAGCTGGGTGCCGTAGTTCAGGTACTTCTTCCACATCTCCATCGCGGTGTACTGGACGTCCGCGGAGGTGAAGGGCTTGCCGTCGTGCCAGGTCACGCCCTGGCGCAACGTGAAGGTCACGGTCTTGCCGTCGGGGGCGGCCTCCCAGGCGGTGGCGAGCACGCCGGCCGGCTTGCCGTCCTGGTCGAGATCGACCAGCGGCTCGACGATCTTCGAGGTGATGACGTAGACGCCGGTCGAGGCGCGGATCGCCGGGTTGAGCACCCGCTGCTCGCCGTTGAGCTGCACCGTCAGCACGCCGCCGCGCCGGGGAGCGGTCCCCTGGGGCGACGTCCCTTGCGCCAGCGCCCGCGTCAGGGCCGCCGGGCTCCAGGCCGCGGTGCCGAGCGCGAGGAGGCCGGCCCGCTTGAGGGCGTCGCGGCGGTCGATGATCATGCGTGGTCCTCGTCGTCGTTCGGGCGCCATCCTTGCTGCAACGCAGCGTCGGCGCAATGGACGAAGCGTGGCAATTTCCGGCGCATCCGGAGCGAATTCGTCTTCCGGCGGCGCGATCCGGAGAATTCGTGTCGTCACTTGGCCGCGGTCGGGGTTTCGGCAAGGGTTTCGGCAAGAGGTCGGTTTCGGCAAGAGGTCGGTATCGGCGGGAGGTTCGCCGCGAGGGCGTGCGGCGCCCCCGGCCGCCGGGCCGGCATCGGGTCGCAGGCGGGCGCCGGGGTGAAACATCGGGCACCACCTGGCGTTCTGGGCTCGACCCCCTTCAACCCCGCCGAGAGGAACCCCCGATGCCGCTTTCGACCCGCGCGCCCCTGGCTGCCGCCGCCCTCGTCCTCATGACGGGCGGCGCCTTCGCCGCCAACGACCTGCCGCCGCCCAAGACCGACGCGATGCCCCCGGTCGAGGTGACGATCACCGCCGAGAACGGCGCGCCGTCCTGCGCGCCGGCCGAGCTGCGCTTGCCGGCCCAGAGCAACGTCGATCTCCACGTCGTCAACCAGTCGAACCTTCAGGTCTCGCTCACCGCGCCGCAGATCTTCCAGAACAAGAACGTGCTGCACCACGACGGCGACGTCGTCCACGTCGCGAGCAACGACGCCTACCTGGTCAAGGCCAACGGCAAGGGCGAGATCCGCCTGCGCACCATCGCGGCCGGCGAGTACACCTACGGCTGCACCGCCACCTCGAAGCAGGACAAGCCGTTCACCGGCAAGCTGACGCTGATCGACCCGGCGAAGTAGGCGACGGTCCGCGACCGCGGACCGGACCGACGCCCGCATCGTCCCGGGAGCCGCGACAAAGGCCCCGGGACGGCGACACGGCCGGGTCCCGGCCGTGTCCCCAAGAACATCCCCACGGTATTCCTGTGCATGCGACAGCCCGCACCGGACCCGCTCACGCCTCCGGGCGTTTCCCGCTGCGAACGAGGAGCGGGGCCAGATGGCGAAGCGCAAGGTGGGACGGCGCGCACAGGCGGGAACCGAGGAGAGCGTGGCGCCGCTGGTGCCGCCCGGCGCCCTCGCGGTGGCGCTGCTGGGCCTGCGCGACCGAGGCCGTCCGCTCGTCCACGTCGCCCGCGACACGAGACGGCTGGAGGAGATCGCCGCCCTGCTGCGGGCGCTGGCGCCGGGGATCGGCGTCGCGGTCTATCCGGAATGGGACTGCCTGCCCTTCGACCGCGCCTCGCCGTCGCGCGGCACGATGGGGGCGCGGGCCGGGGTTCTGCGCTGGCTCACCGACACGGACAACCTGCCCGACATCCTGCTCACCACCGCCCCGGCGCTGATCCAGCGGGTGCCGCCGCCCGGGACCTGGGCCGGGGCCCGGGTCGAGCTGACGGCCGGCGATCCCCTCGATCCCGGGCGGCTGACCGCGGAGCTGCAGCGCCTCGGCTACATCCTCGACGACCGGGTCGACGAGCCCGGCGAGGTCGCGGTGCGGGGCCGCACCGTCGACGTGTTTCCGGCCGCCGCGCCCCGGCCCTGCCGCATCGAGCATGCCGGCGGCAAGGTGACGGCGATCCGCAGCTACGATCCGGTGTCGCAGCGCTCCCTCGACGAGGTCGGAACCCTGGTGGTTGATCCGGCGACCGAGATCGTGCTGGCCCCCGACGCGCCGGTGCGCCTCAAGCCGTTCAGCGGCCAGGAGCACCAGTTGCCGACTCTCTACGGCCGGCTCGCCACCGTGCTCGACTACGTGCCCGAGGCCCGCCTCGTGGTCGAGGCCGGGGCGGAGGCTCGCGCCGACGCCTTCTTCGAGCAGATCGCCGAGGGGCAGGGCGGCGCGACGAGCGCCCGCGGCAAGGCGGCGCCGCTCTATCTGAGCCCCGCGGAGTGGCGGGAGACCCGGGCCGCCCGCGAGGTCGCGGTGGCGACCAAGGAGGAGGCCGACGCGGTCGCGGTGCCGGTCTTCCTGCGCGAGCGCCGGCCGGGCCCGGCCTTCTCGGCCTATCTGCGCGAGCGCCTGAAGGCCGGCGAGCGGGTGGTGCTGGCCGGCGACGCGGCGGCGCTCAAGCGGCTGTCGCGCCAGGCGGCCCGGGCGGCGGAGCGCGGCGTTCGACCGGTCTGCGACTGGTCGCAGGCGATGGCCGCCAAGCCCGGCGAGATCGTGGCGCTCGCCGCCCCCCTCGATGCCGGGTTCCGGGTGCCGGAGATGGCCGCGACGGTGATCGCGGCCCCCGACGTCCATGGCGGGGCCTCAGCCAAGCCGCTCGCCGGGCAGCCGGTGATCCTGCCGATGGGCGAGGTCGATCTGCGGGTCGGCGACGTCGCGGTCGACCGCGACCACGGCCTGTGCGTGTTCGAGGGGCTGGAGCGCATCGCCACCGGCGACGGCGGCGCCACCGAGGCCCTGCGCCTGCGCTTCGCCCACGACGCGATCCTGATGGTGCCGGTGGCCCAGGCCGACCGGATCTGGCGCTACGGCTCGGAGGAGGAGGCGGTCGCCCTCGACACGCTCGAGGGCGGCACCTGGGCGAGGCGCCGGCTGACCACGGAGGCCGGCCTCGCCCGGGCCGCCCGGGCCATGCTGGAGGCGGCCGGCATCCGCGCGAAGGCGAAGGCCCCGGCCCTGACGCCGCCCGAGCGCGAGATGGAGCGCTTCGGTGCCGGCTTCGGCTTCCCGCTCACCCCGGACCAGGCGAAGGCCGTCGACGGGGCGCTGGCCGACCTCGCCTCCGAGCGGCCGATGGACCGGCTGGTCTGCGGCGATGTCGGCTTCGGCAAGACCGAGGTGGCGCTGCGCGCCGCCGCCGCCGCGCTGCTGGCCGGCAAGCAGGTCGCGGTCGTGGCGCCCACCACCGTGCTGGTGCGCCAGCACCTGCGCACCTTCGCGCGGCGCTTCGCCCGGTTCGGGATCGAGGTGGCGCAGCTCTCGCGCCTCGTTCCGCCGGCCGAGGCGAAGAAGGTCCGCCATGGTCTCGCCGACGGGTCGATCCGCCTCGTGATCGGCACCCAGGCGCTCGCCGGGCGCGGCGTGTCCTTCGCCGATCTCGGCCTCGTGGTGATCGACGAGGAGCAGCGCTTCGGCGCCGCCCTCAAGGAGCGCCTGCGCGGCATGGCGGGCGACGCCCACGTGCTGACGCTGACCGCGACGCCGATCCCCCGCACCCTGCAATCGGCGCTGGTCGGCCTGAAGTCGCTCAGCGTCATCGCGACGCCCCCGGCGGTGCGCCAGCCGATCCGCACGATCCTGACCCCGCTCCACGACGACACCGTCCGGGCGGCGCTGATGCGCGAGAAGGGACGGGGCGGACAGAGCTTCGTCGTCTGCCCGCGGATCGAGGAGATCGGCCCGATGGCCGAGCGGCTCAAGGCGCTGGTGCCGGAACTCGCCACCGTCGTGGCCCACGGCGAGATGAAGCCGGCCGAGCTCGACGAGATCATGGTTCGCTTCGCCGACGGGGAGGGCGACGTGCTCCTCGCCACCTCGATCATCGAGAGCGGCCTCGACGTGCCGCGGGCCAACACCATGCTGGTCCACGACGCCGAGCGCTTCGGCCTCGCCCAGCTGCACCAGCTGCGCGGCCGGGTCGGGCGCGGCCAGCGCCGGGGCGTCACCTACCTGCTGACCCGGCCCGACCGGGAGCTGCCCGCGGCCGCCGAGAAGCGCCTGCGGACGCTCGAGGCCCTCGACCGGCTCGGCGCGGGCTTCGCCATCAGCGCCCGCGACCTCGACCTGCGCGGCGCCGGCGACCTTGTCGGCGAGAACCAGGCCGGCCACGTCAAGCTGATCGGGCTCGGCCTCTACCAGCACCTGCTGCACCTGGCGCTGCGCGCCGCCAAGGGCGAGCCGGCGGAGGACTGGGCGCCCGAGATCCATCTCGGCCTCGCGGGCGACGTGCCCGAGGATTACGTGCCCGAGCCGGAGGTGCGCCTCGGCCTCTACACCCGGCTCCTGCGCCTCGGTGTGCCCGAGGAGGTCGAGGCCCTGCGCGGCGAGGTCGAGGACCGGTTCGGGCCGCCGCCCGCCGGCGTGCGGGCGCTGTTCGCGCTGGCGCACCTGCGCGTCGCCTGCCTGCGGCTCGGCATCGCCCGGCTCACCGGCGGGCCGCAGGGGCTGGCGGTCGATTTCCGGCCCGGCTGCGCGCCGGCGGCGATATCGCTTACTGAGGCGATGACCGCCCGCGAGGGCCGGCTGATCCTGCGCCGCCCCTGCGACGATCCCGACCGGCGCGCCGAGCAGGCGGCAGATTTCCTGCACCAGATCCAGGAGGCCCGCGACCATCAGGGCTGACGATGATACGTTCGGCCTCGGGGTTTCATCCCGAGGCCGGAACGATTGCAAACGGCCAAGGTTGACTCCCCGAACCCCGGGACCGAGGAGCCGCGCCGATGGACAGACAGCACGACATCTCCTCGTCGACCCTGCCTTCGTCCGAGCTGCCGGAGGCTCTGGCGAACGAGAGCGTGGCGGAAACCTGCGAGCGCGTGCCGGGACAGGCCGAGGACGTCGTGCTCGCGCCGCTCGCCGATTTCCCGCATATCGACCTGCGCACCCCCGGCGAGCCGTGGGAGACCCGCCGCGCCGCCGGCAAGTGCCTGCGCGCGAAGGTCCCGCACGACAGCCACGGCGCTGGCCCGCTGCCGGAGGACCGCCCCGACCCGGTGCGGCTGATCGAGGAGGCGCAAGCCGGACGACAGGCCCACCTGATTCCCCTGCGGGTCGCCCGCATGGCGAGCTCGCCCTTCGCGTTCCTGCGCGGGGCCGCCACCGTGATGGCCTGGGACCTCGCCCGGACCCCGACGAGCGGCATCGACGTGGTGATGAACGGCGACGCCCACATCTCGAATTTCGGCCTGTTCGGCACGCCGCAGCGCGACATCGTGCTCGACCTCAACGACTTCGACGAGGTCACGATCGGCCCCTGGGAATGGGACCTGAAGCGGCTCTGCGCCAGCATCGAGGTCGCCGCCCGCGACCTCGACGTGCCGGTGCAGGAGCGGCGCCAGGCGGTGATCGCGGCGGCCTACGGCTACCAGCACACCATGACCGACCTCACCCCGCAGGGCTCCCTCGACGTCTGGCATCGGGCCGCCAAGGCGGAGGAACTCGATTTCAGCGGCATCGCGATCGACCAGGAATCGCGCGAGGTGGTGCACCGGGCGGTCGAGAAGGCGCGCAAGCGCCACAACAAGAGCCTGCTCGGCCAGCTCGGCGAGCGCCGGGTCGATGGCGGCTGGCGCTTCCGCGACGAGCCGCCGATCCTGACCTGGGTCGACGACGACACCCGCGAGGCGGTGACCGCCGGGCTCGAGCGCTACGCCGAGACCCTGCCGCCGGAGCGCCGGTTCATGCTGAACCGCTACCACGTCGTCGACGTCGCCCACCGGGTGGTCGGCGTCGGCAGCGTCGGCACCCGGGCCTACGTCGCGCTGCTATGCGGCAACTCGGACCAGGACGTGCTCTTCCTCCAGGTGAAGGAGGCGGTGCGTCCCGCCCACGCGCCCTACGTCGCCGGGATGCCCGAGCCCTATGCCTCGCACGAGGGCGAGCGGGTGATCTACGGCCAGCGCCTGCTCCAGGCGGTCGGGGACCCGCTCCTGGGCTGGACCACGATCGACGACCGTCCGTTCTACGTCCGCCAGATGAAGAACATGAAGGGCGAGATCCCGATCAGCTGCATGTGCGGGCAGCCGCTCGTCTACTTCTCCTGGGCCTACGGTGCCCTGCTCGCCCGGGCGCATGCCCGCACCGGCGACGCCGCCGCCATCGCCGGCTATTGCGGCCGCGACCGCCACGACGACCTCCGCGAGGCCCTGGCCGACTGGGCGCTGGCCTACGGCGACCGGAACGCCGAGGACCACCGGCTCTTCCTCGACGCCATCGCGTCGGGGCGGCTGGAGGCGGCGGAGGATCCGCAGCTTTGAGCTGAGGATTGCTGACCGTGTGACTTTGAGGGTCCCTTCGGTTCCGATGCGAATTTGACGCGAGTGAAAGATTGCTTCCCGCTCGGGACCTCAACTTGAGATGTTCAATGGGGAACGCGGCCTGGGCATCGGCATCGAGGCAGCCCGGGACGTGGATCGGGCCGGGGGCGAGTTCGACTGGGGTACGATCCCTGTCTCGGAGCGGCGCCGTCCGGGGTCCACGCGGCCGCTACCCCCGCGGCATCGGCCGCCAGTCCGGCGGCGCCATCTCGAAGCCCTCGAACCGGAAGCCCGGCGCCACGGTGCAGCTCACCAGGGTCCAGGCGCCGAGGCTGGTGGCGGTCTGCCAGTGGCCGGCCGGCACGACGATCTGCGGCCGGTGGCCCCGGGCGAGGTCGGGGCCGAGGTGGCGCGCCTCGGCGTCGTGGCCGTTGGGGCTCGTGGTGATCACCATCGGCGCCCCGGCATGCCAGAGCCAGACCTCCGCGGCGTCGACCCGGTGCCATTCCGAGGTCTCGCCGATGTCGAGGAGGTAGTAGATCGCGGTCGAGGCCGGGCGGCCGTCGATCTCGCGCGGGTCCCGGAAGGTCTCGCGGTAATGCCCGCCCTCCGGATGGGGCTTGAGGTCGAGGAGGCGCACGACCTCCGATGCCGTCAGGTTTTGCATCGTCGTCAGAACCGGTTCTTCCACTCGCGAAGCGCCGTGAACACCGCGGCTGGGTCGGCGCCGGGCTCCATGCCGACCGCGCGGGCGAGCGCCGGCTCGGCGGCGCGCAGGAACGGGTTGGTGGCCTTCTCCTCGCCGAGCGTCGTCGGCACCAGGAAGCGGCCTTCCGCCTTGGCTTTCTCCGCAAGCGCCGCCCGGTCCTTCAGGTTGCGGTTCTCCGGCTCGGCCGCGAGCCCGAAGCGGGCGTTCGACAGGACGTAGTCGTGGCCGGAATAGATCACGGTCTCGTCGGGCAGCGACAGGAAGCGCGACAGCGAGCGCCACAGCACCTGGGGCGGGCCTTCCAGCACCCGGCCGCAGCCGAGGGTGAACAGGGTGTCGCCCGCGAACGCGATCCCCGCCTCCTCGAACCAGTAGGTGACGTGGTCGTCGCAATGCCCGGGCGTCTCCCAGACGGCGGCCGCGAGCGAGCCCACCGTCACCACGTCGCCCTCCCGCACCGTGGCGTCGACCTGCGGCACGGCGCTGCCGGCTTTGGCCGGGGCCGTCACCCGGGCCTTGGTCCGCGCCTTGACCTCCGGGATGCCCTCGACGTGGTCGCCGTGCCGGTGGGTGACCAGGATGTCGGTCAGCGTCCAGCCGGTCTCGTCGAGGGCGCGCAGAACGGCGGCGGCCTCGGGCACGTCGATCGCCGCGCAGGCGCCGGTCGCGGGATCGCGCATCAGCACGCCGATATTGTCGCTCCGGCACGGGAAGGTGCGGATCTGGGGTCGGGTCTCGGGCATGGCGGCGGTTCCCATGGCGACGGCTTCGCGGCGTCTCTCGAAGCGGGAGATAGGGCGCGGGACGCCGCGGGGTGAGCCGGTTCCGGCGAATAGCGGGGAGCGTGAGGGCGGCCGGCGGGTTGACGCCTTGCCGCGGCCTGGGCCACTCCCCATTCATGGCCCCGACGGCGCCCCCCGCCGCACGTCGCGAGAACCGATGAGCCTCGACGTCACCGAACTGCGCGCCTTCTATGCCAGCCCCCTCGGGGAGGTGGCGCAGCGGCTCGTCGGCCGCACGGTCCACCGCATGCTCGGCTCGGTCTCGGGCCTGCGGGTGATGGGCCTCGGCTACGCGGTGCCGTATCTCGGCCCGGTGCGCCACGCCGCCGAGCGCACGCTCGCCTTCATGCCTGCGACGCAGGGGGTGACGAACTGGCCGGTCGCCGGCCGCTCGGCCTCGTGCCTCGTCGACCCGACCATGATGCCGCTGCCCGATTCCGCCGTCGACCGGGTGCTCCTGATCCACGCCGTCGAGGCGGTGGAGAGCCCGGCCGAGCTGATGCAGGAGGTCTGGCGTGTCCTCACGCCCGGCGGCCGGCTGATCATGGCGGTGCCCAACCGCCGCGGCCTGTGGGCGCGCCGCGACGCCACGCCCTTCGGCCACGGCCAGCCCTACAGCCGCTCGCAGCTCGGCCGGCTGATGCGCGAGACCCTGTTCTCCCCCGAGGACTGGGCCGAGACCCTCTACGTGCCCCCAGTGGAGGGCTGGCTGACGCTGCGCACCGCCAGCGCCTGGGAGCGGCTCGGCACCGGCCTGTCGCTGCCCTTCGCGGGCCTGCACGTCGTCGAGGCCTGCAAGCAGCTCCACCGCCCGGTGGCGGTCCAGGCCCGCAAGACCGCACGGCTCGGCGCCCGGGTCCTGGTGCCGGTGCCCGCCCCCGTGCCGGGAGGGGCCTGACCGATGCCTTTCCCGGGCGCGGATGCCGCGCTGCAGAGCTTCCTCCTCGCCTTCTCGGCCTTGTTCTCGATCGTCAACCCGCCGGGCGCGGCGCTGATCTTCGCGCAGGTGACGGCCGGGCGCAGCCACGCCGACCGCACCTGGCTGTCGCGCCGCATCGGCGTCTACGCCGCCGCCGTGATGCTGGTCTCGCTTTGGGCCGGGGCCTCGGTGCTGAGCTTCTTCGGCATCTCGCTCTCGGCGCTGCGCATCGCCGGCGGCCTCGTGGTGGCGGCCCAGGCCTGGACCCTCCTCGCCGCGCCCGAGCAGCGCGAGGCGCGCAAGACCGCCCAGGCCGAGCCGGTCCAGGGCAGCGAGGCGCATCCCGAGCCCGCCGCTTTGGCCGAGGTGGCGTTCTTCCCCCTGACGCTGCCCTTCACCACCGGGCCCGGCACCATCGCGGTGGCGATCGCGCTCGGCGCCGGCCGGCCGGATGGCGGTGTCGACCGGATTGCCTATCTCGCCGGAGCGTCCGCCGCCTCCCTGGTCATCGCCCTGATGGTGCTGCTCGCCTACGCCTCCGCCGACCGGCTGGTGGAACGGCTCGGCCACGCCCGGGCCCGGGTGCTCGGGCGGCTCGCCGCCTTCCTGCTGCTGTGCGTCGGCACCCAGATCACGCTGACCGGCGTCACCGACGTCCTGGGGCCGCTCATCGCGAACGCCAGGCCAGGGTCCGTCCCGTAAGGGCCATCTGGGCGTCGACGGCGCGCACGATCCGGGCCTTGGCGGAGTAATGGATCATGTGGCCCTGGCCCGGCAGCAGGGTCAGGGTGCTGCCCGCGACCTCGGCGTGCAGCCGGCACGACTGCTCGCCCGCCTCGACGATCGCGTCGGCATCCCCCGACAGGATCGCGACCGGCAGGCGCAGGGACGCGTAGCGCGGCTGCAGCAGGGCGACCGCGCCGTTCATGCCGGCGGTGTCCTCGGCGCTCGCCCGCGCCTGCGTCGCCGAGAGGGAGAGCGCGACGGGAAAGCGCGCGGTGAAGCGATCCGGCACGGGTTGCGGCCTGAAGACGTGGCGGAAGACCTGGGGCGCCAGCGCCCGACCGACCGCCCCCGGCACCAGGGCGCGGGCGGCGTCGCCGAGGCCCGGCACCGCCAAGGGCGCGATCATCGCCACGTCGGCCCGCCGGCCTGGATAGTAGTAGCCGGAGAGCAGCACCAGCCCGCGCAGGTCGAGGCGTTCTGTTATAGCGAGCGCCAGCGCCACGATGGTGCCCCAGGAATGGCCGACCACCACCGGCCGCTCGGCCTTGAGCGCCGCGAGCGTGTGGGCGATCAGCCGCGCCTGCGCGGCCGCGCTCCAGACCCAGTGCCGCGGCCGCTCGGTATGGCCGAAGCCCGGCCGGTCGATCGCGATGACCCGGTAGGACTTGGCCAGCTGCTCCACCAGCCCGCAGATGACGAAGTCCTCCGCCATCGTGCCGTTGCCGTGGATCAGCACCACCGGCCGGCCCCGGCCCTTGACGATGCAGTGCACCCGCACCCCGTCGACCTCGACGATGCGCCCGGGCGGCTTGTGCGCCGGCTCGTCGGGCTTCATGGCCTCCGAGCCCCGCCGCATCAGGGCGCCGGTCTGGCGCGCGGCGGCGGCGTTCGCCTTGGCGGTGGCGCGCAGGATCCGCACGGCGCCGCTGGCTGCACGGCGAGAGGCACGCCCGGGAACGAACCGAAAGGCCATGGGATCTCCGGCGCGATGCTGCAGTGCGGGAGAAGATGGGGCATCCGCCGTCCCACGCATATCCCTTCCGCCGCGCGATATTCCCCGGGCGCCTTGGCAGCACCGGCCCGCCCCTGTACGAGGCCCCGGAAGGGGCGGCCGGGAGCCGCCGCATCAGGAGCGTGACCCATGCGTCTCGTCGTCGTCGGCGCCTCCGGGCGGATGGGCCGGATGCTGATCCAGGCCGTCGCCGAGGCCGAGGGCTGCACGCTCTCGGGCGCGATCGAGCGCGAGGGCTCGCCGGCGCTCGGCCAGGATGCGGGCGCGCTCGCCGGCCTGCCGCCGCTCGGCGTGCCGGTCACCGACGACCCGCTGCCCGCCTTCGCCGAGGCCGACGGCGTTCTCGATTTCACCGCGCCGGCCGCGACCGTGTTCTACGCCGAACTCGCTGCCCAGGCCCGCATCGTCCACGTCGTCGGCACCACCGGCCTTTCGCCGGATGATTTCGCCAAGCTCAAGGCGGCGTCGTTCCACGCCCGCATCGTGCAGTCGGGCAACATGTCGCTCGGGGTCAACCTGCTGGCGGGCCTCGTGCGCAAGGTCGCGGCGACGCTCGGCGACGAGTACGACATCGAGATCCTGGAGATGCACCACCGCCACAAGGTGGACGCGCCCTCCGGCACGGCGCTGCTCCTCGGCGAGGCGGCGGCGCAGGGCCGCAACGTCGCGCTCGCCGACCGCAAGGTCGCGGTGCGCGACGGCCATACCGGCGCCCGCGAGCCCGGCACGATCGGCTTTGCCACCCTGCGCGGCGGCAGCGTGGTCGGCGAGCACAGCGTGATCTTCGCCGGGGCCGGCGAGCGTATCGAGCTCACCCACCTGGCGAGCGACCGCGGGCTGTTCGCAGCCGGCGCCGTCAAGGCCGCCCTGTGGGCCCAGTCCCGCGAGCCCGGCTTCTACGGCATGGACGACGTGCTGGGCCTCTGACCCCTTTTTCCTCGAAACGGAGCGAATCGCATCATGGAGCGTCTTCTCGTCCTCGCGCGCCACGGCCAGAGCGAGTGGAACCTGAAGAACCTGTTCACCGGCTGGAAGGACCCGGGGCTCACCGAGCTCGGCGTCGAGGAGGCGCGGGCGGCCGGGCGGCGGCTGAAGGCGAAGGGCGTGCAGTTCGACGTCGCCTTCACCTCGGACCTCGGCCGGGCCCAGCGCACCTGCGCGCTGATCCTGGAGGAGCTCGGCCAGCCCGGCCTGACGACCCATTCCGACGCCGCCCTCAACGAGCGCGACTACGGCGACCTGTCGGGCCTCAACAAGGACGACGCCCGCGCCAAGTGGGGCGAGGAGCAGGTCCACGTGTGGCGCCGCTCCTACGACGTGCCCCCGCCCGGCGGCGAGAGCCTGAAGGACACCGTGGCCCGGGTGCTGCCCTACACCATGCGGGAGATCCTGCCCCGGGTGATGCGCGGCGAGCGCGTGCTGGTCGCCGCCCACGGCAACTCGCTGCGCGCCCTGGTGATGGTGCTCGACGGGCTCACCACCGAGACGATCCCGGGCCTCGAGCTGCATACCGGCGTGCCGCTGGTCTACCGGCTCAAGGACGACACCACCGTCGAGACGAAGGACGTCCTCGACCGCGACTGAGTCAGGGGAGGGCGCCCGGTCCCGGGCGCCCTCGTCCATCACTCCCTTACTTGCCCTCCCTTACCTCCGCTCGCTTACTTGGCAGCCTTGCCGTCGGCGTGGGCGGGAGCCGGCGCGGCGGTCTTGGTGCTGCCGGTGGCGGCGGCCTTCTGCGGCAGGCCGACGGCGTCGATCACGTCGAAGCGCATCCCGTCCTCGGCGGTCTTCAGGGCCGCGTTCGCCTCGTAGTACTTGCCCTGGCCGATCAGCGTGGCGGCCTGGTTCACATCGGCGGCGGTCTTGTCGAGGGGCATCACCGCCATGACGAAGTTCACGTCGACATGGGCGAGCTTCAGCTTCTCGATCGCCGACTTCTGGTCGCCCTTGGTGAGGCTCTTGTTAGCCTCGGTCACCGCCGCGGCCTTCTCGGGCGTCGCCACGAAGTCCTCGCCCAGCGTCATCTGGGCGTCGACCGGCACCCACGCCACCTTGTCCTCGCTCTTGGCGGCCGCGTCCTTGGTGGTCGCATCCTTGACGGTCGCATCCTTGGCGGTCGTATCCGCGGCCGCCGTCTTGTCGGTCGCGGTCTTGTCCTTCGCGACCGCCATCTCGGCCGGCGTCTTCAACTCGGCCTCCGCCTTGGTGAACACGGCGTCGTCGGTCTTCGCCTTGGCCAGGGCGGCCTGCGCCTTGCCGATCAGGCTCTTGGCCTGGGCGGGATCGGCGTCGAAGATGGCGATGCGGGCAAGGTGCATGTCACGGAAGGCCTGGGCCCCGTCCTTCGACAGCTTGCCGACATCCTTGTCGACCGCCTTCTGGGCCGCGGTCTCCTGCACCACCGCGGGCTTGGTCGCCTGCTCGGCCGCATAGGCGGCTCCGCCGAGGACCGTGGTGGCGACGAGGGCGGCGGCGAGAGACTTGCGATAGAACATGATGGTGCCTCCTCTTGAGCTGATGTCGATCTGTGTTTGCGACATCAACGCATCGTCTACATCGTGATAATACGCTCTCAGGATCTGGGTTGCCTGTCCGGAACATTAAGAGTCCGTAACGCAACGGAAGAACGCCACTCGCGCGACGGGCGACTTGCGGTCGAGGCGTGAAGGGGAGGGGGCCGTCGTGCACCCGATTGCCCGGGGGCGGCGCGAGCGATGAACAGGGGCGCGGCGCACAGGCCGGCGGATAGGGCGAGCTGGCCCATGACGTGACGGTCGGGTCGGCGGAGCCGGCCTGCCCGCATTGCGCAGAGAAATTCGACGGTGGCGCGGGAGCGTATATTCTATAAATCGATAGATAAAATATTACGTTGATTCTTATGTCTGACCATCGATCTCATTCTGAGGCGCCGGTTCGTCAATGACGGACTGACAGAGAGGGACGGCTCAGGGATCTCTACGCGACGGCGGTGCCCGATCAAGTGGCCGCACGGCACACGACGCAGCAGGTTATGCGGTGCAGGCGCGACGGCCGAGAGGGGAACCCCTCCCCCCTCCGCGGGGGAGGTTGGCCTGCGGAGCAGGCCGGGAGAGGGGACGCCGCTTCCGGAGAGGTCGCGACCATGATGACGGTCGCCATCTGGATCAGCGTCGCGCTGCCCCTCTCCCGCCCCACTCCGTGGGGCACCCTCCCCCGCAGAGGGGGGAGGGGGGCGCTCCCGGCCGTCGCGCCTGCATCGTGTACCTTGGCGTTACGGCTGGGATCTGTTCCAAGTCTATGATTTTACGGCGTTCTCCGACGAAGCGGGATCCGCCGCGTCGGAGAACGCTCGCTCCGATCACCGTCAGGCGGCAAGACGACGGCTGTGGGTTCCTGGGGCATGCCGGCGCGATCCCGGCCGGACGGGATGCCCCGATCCGGCCCGAACTGCCGTCCCGCTACTGCGCCGTCCAGCCGCCGTCCACCGGCAGGTTGGCGCCGGTGATCTGGCTCGCGGCATCGGTGCACAGGAAGGCGGCCAGCGCCCCGACCTGCTCGACGGTGACGAATTCCTTGGTCGGCTGGGCCTTCAGCAGCACCTCGTCGATGACCTGGTCCTTGGTCAGGCCGCGGGCCTTCATGGTGTCGGGGATCTGGGCCTCGACCAGCGGCGTCCAGACGTAGCCGGGGGAGATGCAGTTGACGGTGATCTTGTGGGTGGCGAGCTCCAGCGCCGCGGTCTTGGTCAGGCCGGCGATGCCGTGCTTGGCCGCCACGTAGGCCGACTTGTAGGGCGAGGCGACGAGGGAATGCGCCGACGCGGTGTTGATGATCCGGCCCCAGCCCTTCTTCTTCATGCCGGGGATCGCCGCCCGCATGGTGTGGAAGGCCGAGGACAGGTTGATCGCGATGATCTGGTCCCACTTCTCGAGCGGGAACTCGTCGATCGCCGAGACGAACTGGATGCCGGCATTGTTGACCAGGATGTCGACCGCGCCGAAGGCCTGCTCGGCCTGCGCCACCATCGCGGCGATCTCCTCGGGCTTGGTCATGTCGGCGCCCGAGTAATGCGCCTTCACGCCGAACTCGGATTCGATGCCCGAGCGCGCCGCCTCGATGGCGTCCGGCTTGCCGAAGCCGTTGAGCACCACGTTGGCGCCGGCCCCGGCCAGCGCCTTCGCGATGGCGAGGCCGATGCCGCTGGTCGAGCCGGTGACGAGGGCGGTCTTGGATTGCAGCGACATGGGACACTCTCCGGGGATCGGGGGCTTTCGGGGTGAACGGTCTCATACGCTTTCCGATTGATCGCTTCGCGATGCGGAAAGCGGCTTCGCTCAGGCGCCGCGCTGGCTGGTGATACGAGATCCGGAAGTCATCTTCCGGATCTCGTATCAGGCCAGGTAATCTTGCAGCACGTGGCCGTACGGCAGGGTGAAGTCGACGATCTGGTGGCGCGCCCGCACGATCCGGCGCACCGGCAGGTCGGCGACGCGGCAATTGACGTGGGGGATGAGGTGCAGCCGCGCGTCGCCCTCCCAGGCACCGTGGACCCGGATGTCCTGCAGCCGGTAGCCGACGAGCTGGGCCACCTTCACCCCGCCATCGACGTCCGGGATCAGCTTCAGGTTGACGTTGAGCTGGCCGATGCCCTCGCGGACCTTGTCGAGCTGGTCCTCCAGGCTGCGGTGCTTGTAGGTCATCGTGCCCATCGCCACCCGCTCGTCGTCGTAGTGCAGGGTGCCGGTCAGCGTGTCCTTCGTCACCTTGAGCCGTGGCACCCCGTACTTCTTCGGGAAGCCCCAGATCTCGCGGCCGGCGGTGATCGGCGGCTCGTCGTCGAGGTACATCTGGACCGAGTAGTTGCAGGGCTCGCCCTTGTAGCTCGCGACGATGGCCGAGCCGCTCTCCTCGTAATCGCCGAAGCCGGAGGAATCCGGCATCTTCATCCACTCGTAGAAGGCGAGGTTGCCGGGCGCCGGTTCCAGCGGCTCGGGGAGCGCGGCGCGCAAAGCCTCAGGGTCGGTCTCGTAGGTGATGATGAGGTATTCGCGCCGCATGAACCGATAGGGCCCGTGCGGGTAGCTCGGGCTGAAGGCCGGCATCGAGGGGGCCTTCAGGATCTCGTCGCGGGTCATGCGGCGTCCCTTCCTCCAAAAGCTCAGTCCCGCGCGTCGCGGGTGAGGTCGAACACGGTCACGCCCTGGTCGGGCCGGCAGCGCTCGATCCAGCGCCGGTGGCGCAGCGAGCGGCGCATGTCGTGGCGCCCGGCCTTCCAGTGCTCCAGCATGGTGGCGCGCGAGAACTCGTAGTCCTTGGCGTCGCTCTCGTAGTTCTTGGCGCGGTAGATCAGCTGCAGGATCGTCACCGCGTTCTGGTGGCTGACCTCGGCGAGGAACGCGACGTCCGGATCCTGGCGCAGCTCCGGCGGCAGCTTGTCGAACAGGCGCCGGAACGCGGTCTTGGCGCGGTGGATCTCGATCTGGTCGTCGGTGTTGAGGCGGGTGCGGCTCGAGAAGCGGATGTCCTTCTCGCGCTCGGCCGTCTCCGCCAGGGTGCGGGGCACCGGCCCGCGGGCGCTGAACAGGTCGACCTGGAACACCGCGAGGTCGCGCGCCCGCTCCTCGTCGAGCACGTATTGCAGCGGCGTGTTCGAGACGATGCCGCCGTCCCAGTACGGCTCGCCGTCGATCTCGACCGGCGGGAAGCCCGGCGGCAGCGCGCCCGAGGCCATGACGTGCTCGGGCCCGATCCGGTCACGGTGGTTGTCGAAATAGACGAAGTTGCCGGTGCGGACGTTGACCGCGCCGACGCTGAGCCGGGTCTCGCGCCGGTTGATCCGGTCGAAGTCGATCAGCTCCTCGAGCGTCTGCCGCAGGGGGGCGGTGTCGTAGTAGCTCAGCGCCTGGGGGGCGCCCGGCGGGTAGAGCGCGGCGGGCGGCCAGCGCGGCGCGAAGAAGCCCGGCACGCCCACCGCCGCCCCGAAGGCGGCGCTCCAAGCGTTGAACACCTCCCGGGCCTGCTCGCCGGGAAACCACGGCGAGACGGTGATGCCGGACGACACCTTGTCCCAGAACGCCCGCAGCCGCTCGACGCGCCGCTCCGGCGGGTTACCGGCGATCAGCGCGGCGTTGATCGCCCCGATCGAGATGCCGGCGACCCATTCGGGCGAGAGCGCCGCCTCCTGCATCGCCTCGGCGATGCCGGCCTGGTAGGCGCCGAGCGCCCCGCCGCCCTGGAGCACCAGCACCCGGCACTCGTCGCGTTCCGCCCGCTCCGGCTCGTCCATGGCGTCTCCAGGGGACCTTCGGCAGGGGGACCTTCGGCCACGGGGGCAGCCGCGTCCGTCCCGGCCGTAAGATGATGGTGCAGTGCCGCAAGACAAGGCTTCGAGACAAGCCTTGCCGTGCGCGCCCGCCGCCTTTTCGCGCCGCGGCAGGGCGCTGCCTCGGCCGCGGCCTCGCGGGTTGACATGCGCCGGCCCCTCCGCCAACCCTCCGCGCCGCCCGGCCCGGACGTCAGGACCGGGCCGGCCGCCGTGCCAAAGACCCCGCGCCTCGCGCAAAAAGCCACCGCGATGCGGCCCGACACAACACAGGTCCCGATGCGCTCCTACCTCGACTTCGAAAAGCCCGTCGCCGAGCTCGAGGCGAAGCTCGAGGAATTGCGGGCGCTGGGCGACCGCGACGGTGCGGTGGCGATCAGCGAGGACGTGACCCGGCTCGAGGCCAAGGCCGCCGCGGCCCTGGCCGAGCTCTATGCCGGTCTCACCCCCTGGCAGAAGACGCAGGTCGCCCGCCATCCGCAGCGGCCCCACTTCGTCGATTACTGCGCGGGCCTGATCGAGGAATTCCAGCCGCTGGCCGGCGACCGGGTGTTCGGCGAGGACGAGGCGGTGGTCGGCGGCTTCGGCCGCTTCCGCGGCCGGCCGGTCTGCGTCATCGGCCAGGAGAAGGGCGCCAACACCGAGGCGCGCATCCGGCACAATTTCGGCATGGCCAAGCCCGAGGGCTACCGCAAGGCGGTGCGCCTGATGGGGCTCGCCGGCCGCTTCGGCCTGCCGGTGCTCACCTTCGTCGACACTGCCGGCGCCTATCCGGGCATCGAGGCCGAGGAGCGCGGCCAGGCCGAGGCCATCGCCCGCTCGACGGAGGCCTGCCTCGGCCTGCCGACCCCGAACGTCACCGTGGTGATCGGCGAGGGCGGCTCGGGCGGGGCCATCGCGCTCGCCACCGCCAACACCGTGCTGATGCTCGAGCACTCGATCTACAGCGTGATCTCGCCGGAGGGCGCCGCCTCGATCCTGTGGCGCGACGCCGGCCGGGCCCAGGACGCCGCGACCGCGATGAAGATCACCGCCCAGGACCTCCTGCGCCTCGGCGTCATCGACGCGATCGTGCCCGAGCCGACCGGCGGCGCCCACCGCGACGGCCAGGCGGCCATCCGGGCGACCGGCGATGCGATCGCGGGCGCGCTCGAGCCGCTCGCGTCCCTCGACGCCGACACCCTGCGGGACAAGCGGGCCCAGAAGTTTCTGGAGATCGGGCGCAGCCTGTAGCGCCGGCGCTCCCCTCGCCACATATCCCTCGTCCCGTATCCCCGCGATCCACAGCTCCGCACAACCGGCGCGTGCCAGACACGTCCCGGCCTTGGTTTTGCCGAAGACCCGGCCGATGTCTTCGCGGGTGAACCCCTGCCGTCATGCGCCGGCGTCTTGCCCGACGCGCCTGTTGAGCGAATCCGCGCAATCTTAACCGTTCTTGCGGTAAGAGGCGGGTAAGTTTAACGAAGCTATGGGGTTGGGGAGAACGGTCCCCGGCGTCAGGGTGCCGGGGTCTGGAGCGGGAAGGCGGGGTTGTCCCATGGTGCGTCTGGCGAGACGTCTGGCGATGCGTCCGGTACTGGCGGCGAGCGCGTTGGCCGTCGCCCTGTCCCTCGGGGCGTGCCAGGATGCCGGGTTCTCCGCCGCAGGCTCCGCCCGCGCCCGTGAGCCGATCCCGCAGAAGACCGTCGCCCTGATGACGGCCAAGAACATGTCGCCCCGCGACCCGATCCTGATCCGCGCCTTCAAGAAGGAATCGGAGATGGAGGTCTGGAAGCGCGGGCCCGACGGGCAGTACGCGCTCCTCAAGACCTACCCGATCTGCCGCTGGTCGGGCCAACTCGGGCCGAAGGTGCGGGAGGGCGACCGCCAGGCGCCGGAAGGGTTCTATCCCATCGCCATGGGGCAGATGAACCCGAACTCGTCCTACTACCTGTCGTTCGACACCGGCTACCCGAACGCCTTCGACCGGGCCAACGGCCGCACCGGCAGCTACCTGATGGTGCACGGCACCTGCTCGTCGGCCGGCTGCTTCGCCATGACCGACGAGGCGATCGCCGAGATCTACGCCATCGCCCGCGAGGCCTTCGCGGGCGGGCAGCGGGCGTTCCAGTTCCAGTCCTATCCGTTCCGGATGACGGCGCAGAACCTCGCCAAGTTCCGCAACGACCCGAATATCGGCTTCTGGAGGAACCTGAAGGAGGGCTCGGACTACTTCGAGGCCCTGCACGAGGAGCCGCGGGTCGGGGTGTGCGGCACCCGCTACGTCTTCGGCGGCCAGGACGCCGCGGCCGGCGCCTGCAGCCCGAAGGTCGATCCGGTCGTCGTCGCCAAGCGCCAGAAGGACGAGGTCGAGGTGGCCGAGCTCGTCGCCAAGGGCACGGCGGCGACCCGCCTCGTCTACCAGGACGGCGGCCAGCACCCGTATTTCCGCGAGACCGCGCCGAGCACCCAGCTCTTCGCCGAGCAGGCGCAGCCGCGGCCCAACATGGGCACCATCAGCCGGCCCGAGGCCTTGGCGGCCGCGCCGGAAGAGATCTCGATCGAGCCGAAGGTGAAGCCCGTCTTGCTCGCCAAGATCGACGCCAAGCACGAGAAGGGTAAGCCCGGGGCGGTGAAGCCGACCGCGCTCGCCTTCGCGGCCCCGGTGACCAATCCGGCCCCGATCCCGACCCGCGAGGCGGCCGAGGCCGCGGCGGCTCCATCGGCGCCGGCGGGCCCGATCACCGTGGCGAGCGCCGACGGCGATCCCGCCGCCTACCGCAAGCTCCTCGGCAACCTGTTCGGCGGCGCGCCCGCGGCGCCCCCGGTCGCGCCGGCCGCCCTGCCGGCGGCGGAGACCACGCCGGTCGCGGCGATCTCGCCGGCCGCGCCCCTGCCCAGGAAGGTGAACGCCCACCTCCACACCGCTCCGACCGCCCATCCGGCGGCGGCGAACGCCAAGGCCGACGTGAAGGTCGAGGGCCTCAATCCGGCGGGCGCCAAGAAGGCCGAGGGCAAGTCGACCGAGGGCAAGTCGACCGAGAGCAAGCCGGCGGCCAAATCCGGCGAGGTCAAATCGGGTGAAGCGAAGCCGGCCGAGAAGGCGTCGGAGACCGGCAAGCGTACCGAAGGCCACGGTCGCAACCGCGTCGCCGCCTCGCAGCCGGGGAATTGAGGGCGGCTCCCGGGTCGCTCGCCCTAGCCCGACGCCTCGACGTGATCCCGGGGCCGCGAGAGCGGAGCCCGGGATGGACCCCCGTGGCGGGCCGGGCGGCCTGCCCGGGTGCGGTGGCGGCTACTCCGCCGCCCGCGGCCCGAGCGACAGCACCAGCGCACCGGCCAGAGTCGAGAGCACCGAGCCGACGATGACCCCGAGCTTGGTCCCGGTGTCGAATTCCGGCGCATTCGCGAAGGCGAGGCCGCCGATGAACAGGCTCATGGTGAAGCCGATGCCGCACAGCAGCGCCACGCCGTAGACGTGGCGCCAGGAGGCGCCGGCGGGCCTCGAGGCCAGCCCGGTGCGCACCGCGAGCCAGACGCCGCCGAGCACCCCGACCTGCTTGCCAACAAACAGTCCCGCCGCGACCCCCAGGGTGACCGGGGCGAGCAAGGCCCCCGGCGTCAGCCCGGCGAGCGACACGCCGGCATTGGCGAAACCGAAGACCGGCAGGATCGCGTAGGCGACCCAGGGCTGGAGCGCGTGTTCGAGGGCGTGGAGCGGCGACTCGCGGTCGTCCGGCCGGGGCCGGGGCTCGCCCGCAGCGGAATCGCCAGCGCCAGGACGACGCCCGCCACGGTGGCGTGCAGCCCCGAGCGCAGCACCAAGAGCCACAGGACGGCGCCGAGGATCAGGTAGGGCCCGAGCCGGCGAAGCCCGACGCGGTTGAGCGAGAACAGCATCGCCGTGACGGCGCCGGCCAGCGCCAGCATCGGCGCCGACACATCGGCGGTGTAGAACAGGGCGATGATCACCACCGCGCCGAGGTCGTCCAGGATGGCGAGCGCGGTGAGGAAGATCTTGAGCGAGACCGGGGCCCGGGAGCCGAGCAGGCCCAGCACGCCGAGCGCGAAGGCGATGTCGGTCGCCGCGGGGATCGCCCAGCCGCGCAGGGTCTCGGGCGACGACGCATTGAGCGCGGCATAGACGAGGGCCGGCACCGCCATGCCGCCGAGCGCCGCGATGCCCGGCAGGGCCCGGTCGGGCCAGGTGCGCAGGGCCCCGTCGAGGATCTCGCGCTTGATCTCGAGCCCGACGAGCAGGAAGAACACGGCCATCAGGCCGTCGTTGATCCAGTGCAGCAGGCTCAGGGGCCCGATCGTCGCGTGGAGCGCGTGGGCATAGGCCTCGCCAAAGGGCCCGTTGGCGACGACGAGCGCCAGCACCGCACTCGCCATCAGGACGAGCCCGCCGCCCGCGCCGCTGACCGGCTGGCCGCGCAGGGCCGAGAGCGGGCGCGGCGGGCGCCGGGGGGAGGGGGAGGGCTGCATGGCGCCCGGGTGCCAGGAAAGGCGCCCGGGATCAACGCGCGTAAGACACAACTCGGCGGACGTCACCCCCGCCCGAGCGCCGCCCGGATCAGCCTTAGGGCGTCCGCGCTCGCCCATTCCGCCGGGCCTTTCATCACGCCGATCTCGCAGCCGTCGGGGTCGATCAGGAAGGTGGTGGGCAGGCCCACCACGTCGCCGCCCTGCTGCAGCACCGGCAGCGCCCGCCCGCCCGGATCGGAGTAGTAGGCGAGCCGCGCGATGCCGTTCTCCTTCATCCAGAGCGGCGGCCGCTCGGGGTTGCGGGTGTCGAGGTTGAGCGCCACCACCTCGAAATCCTGGCCCCCGAGTTCACCCTGGAGCCGGTCGAGGGCCGGCATCTCCGCCTTGCAGGGCGCGCACCAGGTCGCCCACAGGTTCAGGAGCACCGTGCGGCCCTTCAGGTCGGCGAGGGTCCTCGGTTGCCCGTCCGGGCCGGTGAAGGCGAGGGCGGGCGCGGCCTTCGGGCTCGCGGCGACCTGGAGCGCCGCGACCTCGCCGCGGGCGAGCGGCGCGACCCGGGCGGCCGTGGCCTTGGCGAGCGGGCAGGCGCCGCCGTTGCCCCCGCCCGCAACCCCGTATAGGGCAGCCCCGAGGCCGAGGAGTGCCGCGAGCCCCCCCGCGACCAGGGCGAGGCGGGCTTTTCGCGGTGATGCGAGACGAGGTGAGGACATGAGCAACCGGATGTGGGGCGGGCGCTTCGCGAGCGGCCCCGCCGAGATCATGGAGGAGATCAACGCCTCCATCGGCTTCGACAAGCGCCTCGCCCCCCAGGACATCCGGGGCTCGCTCGCCCACGTCGCGATGCTGGGCAAGGCGGGGATCCTGCCGGCCGAGGATGTGGCGAAGATCGAGGCCGGTCTCAAGTCCGTCCAGTCCGAGATCGAGGCCGGAACCTTCGAGTTCCGCCGCGAGCTCGAGGACATCCACATGAGCGTGGAGAGCCGGTTGCGCGAGATCGTCGGCCCGACGGCCGGGCGCCTCCACACCGCGCGCTCGCGCAACGACCAGGTCGCCACCGACATGAAGTTGTGGGTGCGCGACACCCTCGACGCCCTCGACGGCCAAGCCGCCGACCTGCAGCAGGCGATGGCCGAGCTGGCGCTCAAGCACGCCGGCACGGTGATGCCGGGCTTCACCCACCTGCAATCGGCCCAGCCCGTCACCTTCGGCCACCATCTCCTCGCCTACGTCGAGATGCTCAACCGCGACCGCGGCCGGTTCCGCGACGCCCGCGCCCGCCTCAACGAGTGCCCACTCGGCGCGGCCGCGCTCGCCGGCACCTCGTTCCCGATCGACCGTCACGCCACGGCGGCGAGCCTCGGCTTCGACCGGCCGACGGCGAACTCGCTCGATTCGGTGGCCGACCGCGACTTCGCCCTCGAGGCCCTCTCGGCGGCGGCGATCGCGGCGGTGCACCTGTCGCGGTTCGCCGAGGAGATCGTGGTCTGGACCTCGGCCCAGTTCGGCTTCGTCAAGCTGTCGGACCGGTTCACCACCGGCTCCTCGATCATGCCGCAGAAGCGCAACCCCGACGCCGCCGAGCTGGTGCGGGCGAAGTCGGGCCGGGTCATCGGCGCCCTGTCGGGCCTGCTCATCGTCATGAAGGGCCTGCCGCTCGCCTACTCGAAGGACATGCAGGAGGACAAGGAGGGCACCTTCGACGCGCTCCAGACCCTCTCGCTGTGCCTCGCCGCCATGGCGGGCATGGTCCGCGACCTGGAGCCGGTGCCGGACGTCCTGAAGGTGGCGGCCGGCTCCGGCTACGCCACCGCCACGGATCTCGCCGACTGGCTGGTGCGCGAGCTCGGGCTTCCCTTCCGCGATGCCCACCACGTTACGGGCCGCCTCGTCGGCGAGGCCTCGTCCCGCGGCATCGGCCTCGAGGCGCTGCCGCTCGCGGTGATGCAGGCCGAGGAGCCGCGCATCTCCGAGGCCGTCTTCGCGGTGCTCGGCGTCGAGAACTCGGTCGCGAGCCGCACCAGCTACGGCGGCACCGCGCCGGACAACGTGCGGGCGCAGGCCGAGGGCTGGCTCAAGCGCCTGGCCGGCGAGACGGCCTGAGCGGTTGCGTCCATCTCTCCTATCCGCACACCTCAAGATGAGGTCGTGGGTGGGAGGGCACAGGTGCGTGTGTTAGTCCCTGCCTCGAACAAGCTCGACCCATCACGGGAGGACCCACCATGGATCTCGGCCTCAAGGGCAAGCGCGCCCTCGTCCTGTCGTCCAGCCGCGGCCTCGGCCGCGGCATCGCCGAGGCCCTGGCGGCCGAGGGCGCGGACGTGCTGCTCACCGCCCGCACCGCCGAGCGCCTGGACGAGGCGGTGGCGGCGATCAACGCCCGCGGCCAGGGCCGCGCCCACGCCTTCGCGGGTCCCCTGAAGGACAACGTCGAGGCGATCCATGCGGCCGCGCAGGAGCATCTCGGCGGGGTCGACATCCTGATCGCCAATACCGGCGGTCCGCCGGCCGGCACCGCCCTCACCGTGCAGCCCGAGGCCTGGACGCCGCAATTCGAGGCGATGGTGACCCCGGTCTTCCGCCTCGCCGGGCTCGTCCTGCCGGGCATGCGCCAGTCCGGCTTCGGCCGCATCGTCGTGGTGGCCTCGAGCGGCGTCGAGCAGCCGATCCCCAACCTCGTGATGTCGAACGCGCTGCGCGCCTCGATCGCCGGCTGGGCCAAGACCCTGTCGGCCGAGGTCGCGGCCGACGGCGTCACCGTCAACATGATCCTGCCCGGCCGCATCGAGACCGACCGCACCGGCGAACTGGATACTGCCAACGCCAAGGCGCAGGGCAAGTCGCGCGACGAGATCGCCGAGGCCGCCCGCGCGGCGATTCCCGCCAAGCGCTACGGCCGTGTCCAGGAATTCGCCGACGTGGCGTGCTTCCTGGCCTCGGAGCGCGCGTCCTACGTCACCGGCAGCATGATCCGGGTCGACGGCGGAGCCGTGCGGTCGATCTGAGGGATCGCCCGCGGCGGGACGATCGTTCGTCCCGCCCGCCCCGAACCCTGTCGCGCCTCGCTTCGGTGCGCGTCGCTCCGGTCGTGCGGGAACGGGTGGCGACCCAAGAAAAAGGGCGGTCCTTCGGGACCGCCCTTTCTTCATCTGCGAACCGGTTGTCGGTTCACTGCCGCTTGCCCCAGCGCACGCCCGGCGCCGGCCCGGCGCCCGCGGCCAGCTGGCCGATCGCCGGGCCGCTCGCGTCGCCCGGGTGGTGCTGCGAGCCCGGGCCCATCGGCTCGGGGGCGATCAGGTCCGGGGTCGCGGCCATCTCGGGGGTGCCGCGGCCGGTGGCGAACTGGCCGGCCTTGCGGAAGCGCCAGAGATAGCCCGGCACCACCGCCTCGATCGCGGTCGGGGCGATGCCGATCCCCTCGATCGTGCGGCCGTCCGCCTTGGCGGCCTCGGACACGACGTTGTCGCTCTGGAGCAGGGTGACCTGGTCGCGGGTGAGCTTCAGGGTGTCGGGCAGGAGGCCGAGCGTCGCGGTGTCGACGAGCTCCATCACCCGGGCCTGGAGGCGGGCGGCGGGGGCCGGCAGCGGCAGCACCACGCGGCTGCGCATCGTCACCTTGAGGGTGTACTCGACGAGCTGCTGCAGGGTCAGGATCTCCGGCCCGCCGAGCTCGTAGACCCGGCCGCCCCGGAGCCCGCCCTCGACCGCCCGGGCGATCGCCTCGGCGACGTCGCCGGCGAAGACCGGCTGCATCCGGGCCTCGGCGCCGGCGAGCGGCAGCACCGGCAGCATCCGGGCGAGGCCCGCGAAGCGGTTGAAGAAGCTGTCGCCCGGCCCGAACACGATCGAGGGCCGGAAGATCACGGCGTCGGGCCGCGCCTCGAGCACCCGGGCCTCGCCGATCGCCTTCGAGCGGGCATAGGCGGATGCGGACGCCTCGTCGGCGCCGAGGGCCGAGACGTGGATCATCGGCGCGCCGACCGCGGCGGCGGCCCGGGCGATCTCGGCGGCGCCGTCGGCCTGGAGGCGCTGGAAGCTCTGGCTGCCGCTCTCCTGCAGGATGCCGACGAGGTTGACCACGATGTCGGCGTGCTCGGTAGCGCGCACGATCGAGGCCGGATCGCGCAGGTTGGCCTGCACGCCGACGATCTGGCCGACGCGGCCGAGAGGCTGGAGGAACTGCGCGAGGTCGGGCCGGCGCACCGCCACCCGGATCCGGTAGCCGCGCTTGGCCAGCGCCCGCACGACGTGACGGCCGAGGAAACCCGATCCCCCGAACACGGTCACGAGCTGCGAGGCGGGCCGGGTGAGGCCGACGGTGTCGAAGCCGGTCATGGTCGTGGGGTCCTTCCGCGGGTCTTCATCGGGCCGAGGGTGCGGGGGCTCGTGCCGGCTCCTTAGTCGAGGGGCGAGGTCCTGTGAAGCTCCGCCGCCGTCGCGGGGGCCCGGAACCGGCCAGGGTGCGTCCCGTTCGCCGCGCGCGACCACCCCGGACCCGCGCCCCCGTCCGGCTCACGCCACCTTGCGGGGCACCATCCGCTCGCTGCTGAGCGCCTCCTGCGCCCCCGAGAGCCCGGCCTCGCCGTACTCGGCATCCTCGTTGACGTTCCACACGTCGTAGCGCCGCTCGCCCAGGATGATGTTTTGCGCCGTCAGCATGGCGGTCATCATCGCGTGGTCCTGGTTGTTGTACTTGTGCATCCCGTTGCGGCCGACGAGGTGGAGCGACGGGTAGCTGCCTTCGAGGTCCCGGCGGATCGTCGCGACGTGGGCCCGGTAGGCGTCGTCGTAGACCGGGTAGGCCTTGGGCTGGCGCACCACGCAGGCATCGACGACGCTCGACGGATCGACGAGGCCGATCTGGCCGATCTCGCGGCGGGCGAGCGCGATCAGCTCGGAATCCGGCGCGGTCCACAGCCCGTCGCCCTCGAAGCAGAAATATTCGAGGCCGAGGCAGGTATAGGCGTCGTCCGGCACCATCTCGGGCGACCAGGAGCGGAAGTTCTGCACCCGGCCGACCTTCACCGCCGGGTCGTGGACGTAGATCCAGTTGTCCGGGAAGCTGTCCTTGGCGCGCGCGATCAGCGCCACGGTGACGAAGTCGCGGTAGCGGAGGCTGCGCGCCTGGAAGGTGCTCAACGGGGCCGGGCGGATGGCGCCCACGAGCTCGCGGATCGGCGCCGAGGAGACGACGTTGCGGGCCGTGAAGGTCTCGCGGCTGCCGTCCTCGCGCCGGGCGCTCACGGTCCAGAGCTTGGTCGCGGCGTCGTACGACAGGCCGTCGACCCGCCGGTCGAGCAGGACCCGGCCGCCGTTCTTGCGGATCGCGGCCGCGGCGGCGTCCCACATCATGCCGGGGCCGCGGCGGGGGTAGCGGAACGACTCGATCAGGGTCTTGATGACGGTGCCGTCGCCGGAGGCGGCCGGCCGGTGCAGGCCGAGCGAGCGCTTGAGCCCGTCGCGGATCGCCGCGCCGAGGTCGAGCCCCTTGATGCGCTGCGCCGCCCAGTCGGCCGAGATGTCGTCGCAGGACATGCCCCACACCTTCTCGGTGTAGGTCTTGAAGAAGATCGAGAACAGCCGCTCGCCGAACTGGTTGCGGACCCACTCGTGGAAGCTCTTCGGCTCCTTGATCGGTCGGGCGCGGGCCCAGAGATAGGAGGCGACGCAAAGGCCGCTCTCGACGATGCCGAGGTTGCGCAGGGCCTCGAAGGCCTTGAGCGGATAGGCGTAGGTCTTGCCCTTGTAGTAGATCCGCGACAGGCGCGGCCGCTCGATGAAGTCGTCGGGCAGGATCTCGTTCCAGAGGTCGACCACCTCCTTCGCCTTCGAGAAGAAGCGGTGGCCGCCGATGTCGAACAGGTAGCCCTTGTACTCCACCGTGCGGCTGATGCCGCCGACCTGGGTCGCGTCGCGTTCCAGAACCACGACGTCGCGGCCGGCCTTGGCCAGCATGTAGCCGGTGGTCAGGCCCGCCGGTCCTCCGCCGATCACCAGCGTCTCGGTGTGAAGGCTCATCGCTCGGGCAACTCCGGGGGCCGGCACGGCCGCTACGCGTGAAGGCGGGTCTCGCTCTCCCCATGCTTTAGCGGCCGGATGGTAAAGAACCGCTCAACCGCACCCGCTAACCGGAGGGTAAGGCCGGCATGCGACCCCGGTCCGACCGGATGTCCGAGGCTCGTCAAGGATCCCGCCATGCTCGCCGCCCCGCTGACCCAGGCCCGGCCCGGACCGGAGGCGGCCGAGCGCTCGCCCTTCGAGCGTCCGGCGGTGGTGTGGCTCATCGTGGCGGCGAGCGTCGCCGGGATCCTGTCCTGGCCCGATCTCGTGGCGGTCCTGCGCGAGCTGCGCCTGCCCGACACCGACGACGCGATGCGGCTGGTGCAGGTGCGCGACCTTCTCGCCGGCCAGGGCTGGTTCGATCTGTCCCAGCACCGCCATGCCGGCGCGCCGCCGATGCACTGGTCGCGCCTCGTCGACGCGCCGATCGCCGCCCTGATCCTGCTGGTCCGGCCCTTCGCCGGGCCGGCGGCCGACGGGATCGTCGCGGCCGCCTGGCCGCTCCTCCTGCTCGGGCTCTACGCCCTCATCCTCCATCGCGGGGTGGCGCGCGCCTTCGGCTGGCGCGCGGCGGCCTTCGCGCTGTTCGCCGCCGGGCAGGCGGTGTTCGTCACCGGCATGTTCGCGCCCGGGCGCATCGACCACCACAACGTCCAGATCTGCGCGGTCCTCGCGCTGGCACTGTGCCTCGCCCGGCCGGCCCCGACGGCGAGGGACGGCGCGGCGGCGGGGGCGCTCGCGGCGTTCTCGCTCGCGGTCGGGCTCGAGGCGCTGCCCTTCATCGCCGCCGCCGGGCTGCTGCTCGCCGGCCTGTGGTGGCGCGACGGGCGCGCGGCCCTGGCGCCGTTCCGCGGCTTCGGCCTCGGCCTCGGGCTCGTCGCCCCGGTCCTGTTCGCCGTCCAGACCGGTCCGGCCGCCTGGGCCGTCCCCGCCTGCGACGCTCTCTCCCCGCCCTGGCTCTGGCTCGCGGCGGCGGCGCTCGCCACGGCCTGCGGGGCCGCTCTCGTGCCCGGCGGGCGCCTCGCGCGGGCCGGGTTCCTCGCCGCCTGCGGGGCGATAGCGGTCGGCGGATTCGTCCTCATGTTCCCGGCCTGCGCCGCCGGGCCGTTCACCGGCATGCCGGCCCTTGTCCACGACGAGTGGCTGGTGAAGGTGCGCGAGATGCGGCCGGTCTGGCAGCTCGCCGTCCTGGCACCCGACGCGGTGCTCGCCGGCCACGTCCCGGTGCTGGTCGGCGCGCTCGTGGCGAGCCTGTGGGCCTGGCGCGACGGGGCACCGGCGCCGCGCCGCCTGATGGCGGTGGCGGCCGGGGCGCTCTGGCTCGGCGTGGCGCTCGGCGTGCCGCAGTTCCGGGGCCTCTACGTCGCCGGGGCCTTCGTGCCGCTGGTCGCCGGCCCGGTCCTCGACCGGGCGGTGGCGCTGCTGCGCGATTCCCGCGCATCCTCGCGCCGGCGCCTCGCCGCCATCGGGCTCGGGCTCGCGCTCTGCGGCAAGGTCTGGCTCCTCGTCGCCTCGGTGCCGCAGGCCTTCGGCAACACCGAGAAGGCTTTCGCGACCGAGCACGCCGCCTGGCAGGAATGCGGGGCCCGCCGGTCGATCGCCGCCCTCGACGCCCTGCCGCCGGGGGTGATCCTCGCCGAGATCGACCTCGGCCCCAGCCTCCTGCTGCACAGCCACCATTCCGTCGTGGCGGCGCCGTATCACCGGGCGTTGCCCGGCCTCGTCGCCTCGCTCGAAGGGTTTCGCGATCTCGAGGCCCTGCCGCGCGTGGCCGCCCGTGCGGGCGCGGACTACATCGTGGCGTGCGCCCCGCCGGAGAAACCCGGCGAGACGCCGAGCGTCGCGGTCCGCCTCGGGCGCGGCGAGGTCTCCCCGCCCGGGCTGGAGCCGGTCCCGGTGCGGGATACGCCGTTGCGGGTCTGGCGCCTCCGGCCGGCGCCGTGAGGGAGCCCCCGAGCGGGGCACCTTCGTGGAGGGAGCGTTCGTGAAGGGAGCTTGGCGTCCGGCTGCGCTCGTCCTCGTCGCCCTCCTCCTCGCGGTCCTGGCCGCCGGGGGGCTGGCGGTCGCCCGCGGCGAGGAGCCCGGCGGCATCGAGGAGGTGTGGATCGCGCTGCTCGGACCGCCGGATCTCGGCCCGGTCGAGTTCGCGCGCCTCGCCCGCACGCCGTCCCGGTCCGACGCGCTCGCCTGCGCGCCCGACATCTGCCCCCGGGCGCAGGCCGACGCGGTGCCGCCGGACTTCGCCGTCCCGGGCGCGCGTCTGCGCGAGATCGTCGGGCGGGTCGCCGAGGACCAGCCCCGCACCGCCCTGGTCTTCACCGATCGCTGGGGCGAGCAGGACCGCTACGTCGCCCGCACGGCGTGGCTGCGATGCCCCGACACGATCGCGGTCGAGATCGTCGGCCGGGGGGAGGGCCGCGCCAGCCTCGCGCTCTACATCCGCAGCCAGGCCGGCTGCCCGGTCCTGGCGACGAGCCGCGCCCGGCTCGACGCCTGGCTCGCCGCGATCGCGGCGGCGGCCGGCCTCGAATCGACGAAGGGGTGATGACCCGGATGCCGCGCGCCGCCCACCAGCACCTGCCGCCGACCAGCGTCCCGCCGCTGGCGGACCTGCCCGCCTCGCCCGACGTGGCGGTGATCGGCGCGGGCGCCGCCGGCATCGGCGCGGCGCGGCGGCTTCGCGCGCTCGGCCTGTCGGTCGCGGTGCTGGAGGCCCGGCCGCGGCTCGGCGGGCGCACCGTTACCACCGCCTTGCGGGGCCATCCGGTCGATCTCGGCGCGCACTGGCTCCATGCCGGGCCGATCAACCCGCTGGTGGGCCTGGGTCTCGCCCGCGGCGAGCCCCTGCGCCGGGCCGCCCAGGAGAGCCACCTCTGGGTCGGGCGCCGGCCGGGCCGGCCGGCCGAGGAGGCCGCCTTCGGCCGCGCCTGGTCGGTCGCCGACCGGGCGATGACCGACGGCGCGCGCCTCCCCGGCGCGGACCGTCCGGCCGCCGCCGCCCTGCCGCCGGGCCTCGGGCCCTGGGGCAAGCGGGTCTCCCTGGTGCACGGCCTCGTCTCGGGCCGGCCGCTCTCCGAGATCAGCCTGCACGACTTCCCCAGCATGGAGTACGGCGACAACTTCTTCATCGCCGGCGGCTACGGCGCCTACCTCGCCCGCCTCGCCGCAGGGCTGCCGGTGGCGCTCGGGACCCCGGTGGCCGCCCTCGACTGGGCCGGGGAGGGGGTGAGCCTCGATCTCGGAGCCCGCGGCACCCTGCGGGCCCGGGCGGCGCTCGTCACCGCGCCCATGATGGTGCTGCAGGAGCCGGCCCCGGCCTTGCGGTTCGCCCCCGACCTGCCGGCGCCGGTGCGCGCGGCGATCGACGGGTTCGCCACCGGCATCTACGAGCACGTCGTGCTGCACTGGCCGTCCTCGCCGTTCCGCGGCCGCGACCGGCTGGCGAGCCTGATCGGCGGACGGCTCCAGCCGCCGGGCCTGCTGACGCGCGTCGACGGCACGCCGTTCCACTATTTCGAGCTCGACGTGCCGATGGCCGCGCGCCTCGACGCGGCCCGGTCCGGCGCCGACGGCGCGCGCCGGCTGGTGCGAGAGACCCTGGCCGAGCAGGTTGGCCGCGGGTCGTTGCGCGACCTCGCGGTGCCGGCGGTGACCGAGTGGCGTCACGATCCCTGGTCGCGCGGCTCCTGGGCGGTGGTGCCGCCGGGCCATACCGGCGCCCGCGACCTCCTCAAGGAAGCGGTGGGCGAGCGGATCTGGTTTGCCGGCGAGGCCCTGTCGCGCGAGCAATGGGGCACCGCGGGCGGCGCCTTCGCGGAGGGCGAGCGGGCGGCCGAGGCGATGGCCGCCACGCTCGGCCATTGAGCCACGTTGGTTTCCCGCGGCGGACCCCTACATTCCACCCATGCTGACCCGTCTCCTCACCGTCCTCGTGCTCCTCGGCCTGTCCTGCGCCGCCGGGGTCCACGCCCAGCCCATGACCCGCAACGTGCTCAAGGGCACCTGCGACAAGCTCGTCGTCGCCGGGAAGGACGTCACCCCGACCTGCGGCGACGGTCTCGCCAACCTGGTCCAGGGCCGGCGCACCTCGTTCGACTTCACCTCCAGCGACGGAACGACGATCAGCTTCAGCGGCACTGGCATGCCGCAGGACCGGCAGGAGGAAGTCGGCGTCGACGCGCTCCAGCCGGTCAGCGCCGTGATCCTGACCGTGAAGGGCAGCGACGGCGGCATCACCCGCGACACGCTGATGACCGTCGGCTCCTGCCGCTTCCCCGCTTCCCCGCCCGGCCGCTCGATCGTCGCCTGCTCGGCCGACACCCAGCGGGGCCGCTTCGAGGGGACCTTCACGACGGTGAGCGACGGGGCTGCCAAGGATGCGGCGCCCAAGGATGCGGCGCCCAAGGACACGGGTGCGAAGGAGCCGGCGGCGAAGTAGGACGCTCCGGCTTCGGCCAAGCCTGTTCCCGCGACGAGGGCCGAGCTGTCCGGTGCTGCCGGGCGGCGCCTTCCGATTCATCGCCGGGCCGGAGGGCATGCCCGTTGCGCTCGGCCGGCGAAGCCACGCCCTCGACCATGCCGCGATGTCCGATCGACGCCGCCCAGTACCGTCGGTCTTCGGATCCTCGCTGCCGTAACGGAGCCGGATCTACCGCCCTGCGTGTCTTGCACTCCGCAGGCCTTGCCTCAAGGCAAGATCAGTCCTGCTGTCTCGGCCGTACGATTTCTCTCGATCTATCGAAATCGCGAATGCTCGCTGAAACTCCATCTGTCATCAGAATGAAGCATTTCGTCGCTAAAGCCCAGGTCCGAAGGGCGTTGGCCTGAAACAACGTTGTCTAGAGATTGGGCGTGCACACAAAAGATCGTTTTATGTATTTATTTTGCTTTGAGATGTTTTTATTCGGGGAGTTGCGACTCAAAATACAACAATGGATCATAATCAGATAAATATTGAATGATGTATAACGACATGAAATTAATATTTTTCTTTAGCTTTGCTAAAAATTTACTGTATATTATTGTAAATTATGCGATTTGTTGTATATAAGTAACTAAATTGCAACACCTCATAAAGTTATTGCCCACTGCTTGCTGAACGCGTGACCAAGGGTTTCATTGCCCGGACATTCGTGGGGCTGAAACCCCGGCGATGATCTCGGCACCGCCTCTCCTCGACGAAGGGCCGTACAGGCCATTCGCATGACACACCGCGTGACCGGACCAGACACGCACGAACACGAGATCTGTTTCGTCCTCCGGTGTCGCCGTCCGCTCGCGCGTGTCGAACCTTCCCGAAGACCTGCAATCCCGAACCAGGGAGCGTCCCATGTTGCGCGCATCGAGGTGGCTCGTGAGTTGTCTGTTGCTCGGTCTGGCCAGCCAGGCCTCGGCCGCCGGGCTCGATCACTGGCCGAAGGAGGCGGCGCAGCAGATCGATGCGATGATCGCCGCGAACGCGAACAAGGGCGCGTACGCCGTGTTCGACATGGACAACACCAGCTATCGCTACGACCTGACCGAGTCGCTGCTGCCCTTCCTCGAGATGAAGGGCGTGCTGACGCGCGAGAAGCTCGATCCATCCTTGAAGCTGATGCCGTTCAAGGACAAGGGCGACGTCAAGGAGAGCCTCAACAGCTACTATTACCGGCTGTGCGAGATCGACGACATGGTGTGCTATCCGTGGATCGCGCAGTCGTTCTCCGGTCTCACCGTCCAGGAGCTGAAGGGCTACGTCGACGAGCTGATGAGCTACGGGAAGACCATCCCGTCGACCTACTACGAGGGTGACACGCTCAAGACGATCGAGGTCCAGCCGCCCAAGATCTTCACCGGCATCAAGGAGCTGTACGCCAAGCTGCGCGAGAACGGCATCGAGGTCTACGTGGTGAGCGCGGCGCACGAGGAAATCGTGCGCATGGTCGCCTCCGATCCGCGCTACGGCTACAACGTCAAGCCCGAGAACGTCATCGGCGTGACGACGCTGCTCAAGGACCGCAAGACCGGCGAGCTGACGACGACACGCAAGCAGGTCGCGGCCGGCCGCTACGACGAGAAGGCCAACCTGCCCCTCGAGGTCACGCCGTACCTGTGGACCCCGGCGACCTGGTACGCCGGCAAGTACGCGGCGATCATGACCTACATCGATCCGTGGAAGAAGGCGGTGCTGGTCGCCGGCGACACGCCGGTGAGCGACGGGCCGATGCTGTTCCACGACGTCGACGTCGCCAAGGGCGGCGTCCGGGTCTGGGTCGATCGCAAGGCGAAGTACCGCACTCAGATCGAGGAGATGAAGAAGACCAGCGCGACCGCGCAGGCCGCGAACGGCCTGCCCGTCACCGCCGACAAGAACTGGATCGTCGTGAAGCCCGAGGACATCCAGTAGAGCGCCGAGACGCCGCCGGGATCCCCGGCGGCCTCCCTTCGCGGCCCATCGCCGTTACCGCCGCGGCCCCCGGTCGAGCCCGGCCTTGCGCAGGGCATCGGCCAGCGCGCCGCCGCCCGCCGTCTCCTCGCGGCGGCCGCCTTGCGGCCGCGAGGAGCCTTGCGGCCGGGCTGCGTCCTGTCCGGCGTCGCGACGGGCCCCGTCGCGGTGCTGGCCTCCGGGCTCGCGGGGCGGACGGGCGCCGACCTCGTCGTCGAGCCGCAGGGTGAGCGAGATGCGCTTGCGCGGCACGTCCACCTCCAGCACCTTCGCCCGCACCACGTCGCCGGGCTTCACCACCGCGCGGGGGTCCTTCACGAAGGTCTTGGACAGGGCCGAGATGTGGACGAGCCCGTCCTGGTGCACGCCGATATCCACGAAGGCGCCGAAGGCCGCGACGTTGGTCACCACGCCCTCCAGCACCATGCCGGGCGTGAGGTCGCCGATCTTCTCCACGCCCTCCTGGAAGGTCGCGGTCTTGAAGGTCGGGCGCGGGTCGCGGCCGGGCTTCTCGAGTTCCGCGATGATGTCGGTGACGGTCGGCAGCCCGAAAGTCTCGTCGGTGAAGGTTTTGGGGTTCAGGCCCTTCAGCACGCCGCCGTTGCCGATCACCGCCTTGATGTCGCTCTTCGTCGCCTGGAGGATGCGGCGCACCACCGGATAGGCCTCCGGGTGGACGCCCGAGGCGTCGAGCGGGTCGTCTCCGTCCTGGATGCGCAGGAAGCCCGCCGACAATTCGAACGCCTTCGGTCCCAGTCCCGCGACCTTCTTCAGCCCCGAGCGGCTGCGGAACGGCCCGTTGGCGTCGCGGTGGCTGACGATGTTCTGCGCCACCCGCTCGGTGAGGCCCGAGACCCGCGACAGCAGCGGCCCGGAGGCGGTGTTCACGTCGACCCCGACGCCGTTCACGCAATCCTCCACCACCGCGTCGAGGGAGCGCGACAGCTTCCCCTCGGCGAGGTCGTGCTGGTACTGGCCGACGCCGATCGCCTTCGGCTCGATCTTCACGAGTTCGGCGAGCGGGTCCTGCAAGCGTCGGGCGATCGAGACCGCGCCGCGCAACGACACGTCGAGCCCCGGCAGTTCCGCGCTGGCATAGGCGGAGGCCGAGTAGACCGAGGCGCCGGCCTCCGACACCATCACCTTGGTGAGCTTCAGCTCAGGCTGCTTTGCGATCAGCTCGGCGGCGAGCTTGTCGGTCTCCCGCGAGGCGGTGCCGTTGCCGATCGCCACAAGCTCGACCTTGTGGGTCCGGCAGAGCTTGGCCAGCGTCATCAGCGCGCCGGTCCAGTCCCGGCGCGGCTCGTGCGGGTAGATCGTGTCGGTCGCCACCACCTTGCCGGTCGCGTCCACCACCGCGACCTTCACGCCGGTGCGGTAGCCCGGATCGAGGCCGAGCGTCGGCCGGGCGCCGGCCGGCGCGGCGAGCAGGAGGTCGCGCAGGTTGCCGGCGAAGACCCGCACGCCCTCGGTCTCGGCGGCGTCCCACAGGCGCGCCCGCAGGTCGAGCTCGATCGAGAGCTTCAGTTTGGTGCGCCAGGCGAAGCGCACCGCATCCATCAGCCAGCGGTCGCCGGGCCGGCCGCGATCCTGGATGCCGGCCGAGAGGGCGATGCGGCCGTCGTAGAGGCTCTGGGCGTCGACGCCCTCGGGTGCCTCGTCGAGGCGCAGATCTAGCACCTCCTCTTTCTCGCCGCGAAACAGCGCCAGCACCCGGTGGGAGGGCAGGCGGGTCAGGGGCTCGGAGAAGTCGAAATAGTCGGAGAACTTGGCGCCGGCCTGCGCCTGCCCGTCCCGCATCCGGGAGACGAGGCGCCCGCGGGTCCAGAACGCCTCGCGCAATTGCCCTACCAGCTCGGCATTCTCGGCGAAGCGCTCGACCAGGATGGAGCGTGCGCCCTCCAGCGCCGCCTCGGGCGTCGCCACGCCCTTCGCTTCGTCGACGAACGGCGCGGCGGCGGCGAGCGGCACCTGGTCGGGGCGGGCGAGCAACGCCTCGGCCAGCGGCCCGAGGCCCGCCTCGCGGGCGATCTGCGCCTTGGTGCGGCGCTTGGGCTTGAACGGCAGGTAGAGGTCCTCCAGCCGCGCCTTGGTGTCGGCGGCGAGGAGCTGGCCCTTCAGCGCGTCGTCGAGCTTGCCCTGGGACTGGACGCTCTCGAGGATCGCGGCACGCCGGGCCTCCAGCTCGCGCAGGTAGCGCAGGCGCTCCTCCAGGGTGCGCAGCTGCGCGTCGTCGAGGGTACCCGTCACCTCCTTGCGGTAGCGGGCGATGAACGGCACCGTCGAGCCGCCGTCCAGGAGTTCCACCGCCGCCTTGACCTGCCATTCCTGCGCGCCGAGCTCGGTGGCGATGCGCTGGGTGATGCTGGACATGGCGACTCCGCGATTCCGGGGCGACGGGGAGGCGTGTCCTTACGGGGGTTGGGGACGAGTGGGAAGGGCTGGGAGAGGGGTCAGGCGGGTGGAGCCCTTCGCGCCTGGGCGACCTGTCCGTTCCGGCTGCCGCGCTTGATTGCGGCGTCCATCTCCGCCCGCGTAAAGAGGGAGCGGGCCGTCACCAGGGTCACGGCGACCGTCGGAATGGCCAGCAGGACGACGAGCACGAGATCGCCGTGGCCGCCCGGCAGGCGCAAGAACGGGAGACCGTCACGGATCGCCAGGGACGGGCCCGCCTGCGCGCAGACGAGCCAGCCGAAGCGCGGACCGCCCGCGACGTGCGTCTCGACGGGCGGCAAGACGAGCGGGATGACCATCGACGACCATGCGGCCGGTCCCGCCGCCAGGGGAACGATGGCGGGAGCCAAACTGCCGGACAGCATCGCACGGAAGGTCTCGAACAGGCCGACGGACGTGAAGGACATTGCAGGCAGGGCGATGACGTACTTCACGCCGCTCCTCCGCCGAGGAGAGCCGATCCGCTCTCCGCCGGCGATTGTCCGGCTGCATTGCCCTCCCGTCGATCGGAGAGCGGAGCGGCATGCCGATGGAAAGCCCCGGTAAAATTCAGGCGGCCGATGCGATCGGCCGCCTGATGGATTCCAGGTTGGAGCGAGTTCGACGGAGTGGCGTCAGCGCACCCCGCCCGCCGGCAGCACCCCGGTCGGGGCCGGGACGCGGCGCATCCGCTCGCGGTGGGCGGTGTAGAGGCCGCTGCCGCAGATCACCAGGACGCCGAGGCCCATCCAGGCGGTCGGGACGGTGCCGAAGAACGTGAAGCCGAGAAGGCCGGCCCAGATGATCTGGCTGTAGGAGAACGGCACCAGGGTCGAAGCCGGGGCGTGGCGGTACGCGATGGTGACGATCCAGTGCCCGGCGGTCGAGATGAAGCCGATGGCGGCGCCGATCGCGACCTGGTTGAGGTTCGGCGTCTCCCAGACGAAGGGCACGAGCGCCGACAGGATCACGAAGCCGACGACCGCCGACCAGGTCATGGTGGTCTGGGGCGCGTCGTAGCCGTTGATCTTGCGGGTGACGACGAGGGCGGCGGCCCAGAACAGGGCGGAGACGATCGGGAGCAGGGCCGCGGCCTGGAAGGCGCTGGTGCCCGGCCGCACGATGATCAGCACGCCGAGCAGCCCCACGAAGGCGGCGGCCCAGCGCCGGGCGCCGACCTTCTCGCCGAGCACCGGGATCGACAGGGCGGTGACGAAGATCGGCGAGACGAAGGCGATGGCGGTGGTCTCGGCCACCGGCAGGATGCGCAGGCCGGCGAGGAACAGCAGCGACGAGCCGACGAGGGCGACGCCGCGCACCACCTGCAGGCCCGGCCGGGCGCTGCGGAACGGCGAGGCGCCGCGCTTGAGGTGCGCCCGCACCACGGCCGCCGCCAGCATGACGGCGAGGAAGCCGACGTAGCGCAGCCACGCCACCTCGATCCCGGAGAGCTGTCCGGTGAGGTACTTCGCCGTGGCGTCGGAGCTCGACAGGAAGACGGTGGAGAGCACCACCAGCACGATGCCGCGCAGCGGCTGGTCGCCGAGCAGGGCCGGCAGGGCCGGGCGGGCGGAGGGGACGGCGACGGGAAGGCTGAGGGTGGCCACGGGCGTGTACGGCGGTGTCGGGAAGGGACCTTCTGATTACCACCGCCCCGTCGAACCAAGCCGTGCCGATTGCGCGCTACGGCCATGCTGTCGGGTCAGCCCTAGTTAAGGCGTGCTTTACCCGATCGTGTCGCGGCGGCGGCGACTTGCGAGGTCGCCGCCATCATCCTGCCGCAAGGCCTAAGGGTGTCTCCTGAAAGAAACATGAACGGGTTTCGTCTTCGCCGGAACCCGATCCGCAATTGCGTGTTGTTTCGCCCGCGCAGGGTTAACCTGCCCCGCGCGGGCGAGAGGCGTCAGCAGCAGCGGAAGCCGCCGCGGCCGCCGACGCCGAAGCGGGCGTTCTGCCGCTCGCGGAAGAACTCCGTCGCGGTCATCGGCTGCTGGTCGGGGTGGGTCTTGCGGATATGGGCGACGTAGGTGTCGTAGTTGCCCTGTCCGACCATCAGGCGCGCACCGTCGCAGACGCAGCGCGTCAGGGTCGCCCAGCGATCCCGTAAGGTCTCGGCGCCCATCGGGTTCACTCCGCCGCCGCCGGCATCGCCCGCGGGTCCGCCTCGACGGCGGTCCAGCGGTCGGTGCGGTAGGCCTTCAGGCAGGCCTGGACGCCGAAGGCGATGATCGCCACCACGACCCCGACGAAGACCAGCGCCAGCACGGCGTCGATCCGGTCGTTGAGGACGATCTGGCGCATCTGGTCGGCGGTCTTGGCCGGCGCCAGCACCTTGCCCTCGGCCAGCGCGGTCGCGTAGCGCTCGGCATGGGCCAGGAAGCCCACCCGCGGATCGGCGGAAAAAACCTTCTGGAGGCCAGCCGTCAGGGTGCAGGCGACGAGCCAGAGCGTCGGCACGATGGTGACGAGGGCGTAGCGCTCCCGCTTCATCTTGAAGATGACGACGGTGCAGAGCGTCAGCGCGATCGCCGCCAGCATCTGGTTGGAGATGCCGAAGAGCGGCCACAGGGTGTTCACGCCCCCGAGCGGGTCGGTCACGCCCTGGTAGAGGAAGAAGCCCCAGGCCGCGACGCACAGGCCCGTCGCCACGATGCTCGGACCCCAGGAGGCGGTGTCCTTGAAGGCCGGCACCGCGACGCCGATCAGGTCCTGGAGCATGAAGCGCCCGGCCCTGGTGCCCGCGTCGACGGCGGTGAGGATGAACAGGGCCTCGAACAGGATGGCGAAGTGGTACCAGAACGCCATCATCGCCTTGCCGCCGACGACGCTCGAGATGATGTGGGCCATGCCGACCGCGAGCGTCGGCGCGCCGCCGGCCCGCGAGATCACGGTGTGCTCGCCGACGTCGGAAGCCGTCTGCTTGATGGTCTCGGCCGAGATCGGGAAGCCCATGGCGGTGACCGCCGCCGACGCGCTCTCCGGCGTGGTGCCGACGACCGCCGCCGGCGAGTTCATGGTGAAGTAGACGCCCGGATCGATCACCGTGGCGGCGACGAGCGCCATCACGGCGACGAACGACTCCATCAGCATGCCGCCGTAGCCGATGAAGCGGGCGTTGACCTCGTTGTCGATCAGCTTCGGGGTGGTGCCCGACGAGATCAGGCTGTGGAAGCCCGAGACCGCGCCGCAGGCGATGGTGATGAACAGGAACGGGAACAGCGAGCCCGACCAGACCGGCCCGGTGCCGTCGACGAACTTCGTCACCGCGGGCATCTGCAGGTGGGGCGCCAGCACCAGGATGCCGAGCGCCAGGCCCACGATGGTGCCGATCTTGAGGAAGGTCGAGAGGTAGTCGCGCGGGGCGAGCAGCAGCCACACCGGCAGGATCGAGGCGACGAAACCGTAGCCGATCAGCATCCAGCACAGCTGCGTGCCGGTGAAGGTGAACATCGCGGCGAGCGCCGGGTCCTCGGCGACGTTCTGGCCGAAGATGATCGCGGCCATCAGCAGCACGAAGCCGAGGATCGAGACCTCGCCGATGCGGCCCGGGCGGATCCAGCGCGAATAGACGCCCATCAGGAGCGCGATCGGGATCGTCGCCATCACCGTGAAGGTGCCCCAGGGGCTCTCGGCCAGCGCCTTGACGACGATCAGCGCCAGCACCGCCAGGATGATGACCATGATGAGGAAGGCGCCGAACAGCGCGACGACACCCGGGATCGTGCCGAGTTCGGCCCGGATCAGCTCGCCGAGCGAGCGGCCGTCGCGGCGCATCGAGACGAACAGCACCATGAAGTCCTGCACGGCTCCGGCCAGCACCACGCCGGACAGGATCCACAGCAGGCCCGGCAGGTAGCCCATCTGGGCGGCCAGCACCGGGCCGACCAGCGGGCCGGCACCCGCGATCGCCGCGAAATGGTGGCCGAACAGGACGTACTTGTCGGTGGGGACGTAATCGAGCCCGTCGTTGTGCCGGACCGCCGGGGTCTGGCGGGTCGGGTCGAGCCGCATGATGCGGTCGGCGATGTAGAGCGAGTAGTAGCGGTAGGCGATCAGGTAGACCGACACCGCCGCCACGACGATCCAGAGGGCGTTGATGCTCTCGCCGCGCTGCGTGGCGACGACCGCGAGCGCGGCCGCCCCCAGCGCGCCCACGAGGGCCCAGGGTCCGTGCTTCCGGACGGCAGTCATGGGGTGTTCCTCCCGGCTGTGCCGCCGGGCTGAAACGGGCGTCGGCGGCGTCCTTCGACTTTCGGGTAAAGGAAACCTTACGCACTGCCAATGCGGCCGCGGAGCGGGCCGCCCGCGCCGGAATGAGACTTTCGTCGTAGGTTTTTCGGCAGGGCCGGGCGCCGCCGGACGGATGGAGACCCGCAGGCGAAATCCCGCCCGCCGGCTCCTCAGTTCGACGGCAGCGTCGACATGATGTTGTCGTAGTCGAGGTTCGCGGTCTCGATGACGATCTGGGTCCGGCTGATCACGCCGAGCTTGCGCAGGATCTCGGAGACGTGGGCCTTGACGGTGGAATCGCCGACGCCGAGCTCGTGGGCGATCTGCTTGTTGAGCTTGCCCTGGCGGATCATCAGCAGCACGCGGACCTGCTGCGGGGTCAGCTCGGCGATGCGCTCGGCGATCGGCGGTTTGCCAGCCTTGCGGCCGGGGGCCTCGGCGGGGCCGGACAGGCCCTCGGGCACGAAGACCGCGCCGTTGAGCACGTCGGTGATGGCCCGGATCAGCACCGGCTTGCCGGCGGCCTTGGGCACGAAGCCGGCGGCGCCGTGCGACAGGGCCTCGCGCACGATGCGGGGGTCGTCGAGGCCGGAGACGACGAGGACCGGGATGCGCGGGAAGCGGGTGCGGATCGCGATCAGCCCGTCGAACCCGTTCACCCCCTGCATGGTGAGGTCGAGCAGGGTCAGGTCGATCGAGCGGCCGCGGGACAGGGCCGCGCAGGCGCTCTCGATGCCGTCGGCCTCCTCGACATCGGCGGCCGGGAAGGCGAGGCGGACCGCGCTGCTCAGCGCGTCGCGAAACAGCGGGTGGTCGTCCACGATGATCAGGTGCATGTCCGACCCTTCCGCGACGGGCGTCGGTGCCCCGTCCGGCCGCGGAAGAGACACCTCGGGGGCCCGGCCGGTCAATCCCACCATCGCAGCGGATCATCCTCTCGCAAGCGCACCACCGCACGGCGCACGCACTCGTAGATGCGGTGCAGCAATTCCGCCGCATCCGCAAGTCGAGGAAAGAGTTACCATCCACCCACCGGAGCAGCCACCGTGCTTTGGTATGGAGCCTCGGCGAAAAGGCGGTCCCCAGCAGGCGATCCCTGCACCTTGGTCCTATGGTGGCTGACGGCGGCCCGGTCCTATCCTCCGGCAACCTCGGCGGCCGAAGGACATCCTCACCGCGGAGTGGGCGGGGGCGAGCGGGGCATCTGGCGGCAGCGTCGCGTGGGGCGGCGCGGCCGCCGATCGCGGGGGCGATCGCCCTTCCGCTCCCGACGCGCAGGCGCGGCCGCCGCACCGGCCGCGCCTGCGCACCCGGTTTCGTCCCGGCGCGGCACGCGGGGCGGGGCCCTAGAGGCGATTTCCGTCAGGGTTAAATCCCGACGCCGCGGGTGACCGCCGTTGCCAGCCGTCCGCCCTGGTCGCATACTCTAAAAACGAACAAGCCGGGCCGGATCCGGCAAGAGCGGGAGGGGGGCTTTTGGCGCGGGGAAGTTCTGCGCGGCCAGTGTCGGGCGAGGATACGCGCACCCGGTCGCATCGCTGCGGCATCCAGACCGCCTGGACCGACGCGGCCGGGGCCGAGGCTGCCGTTGCGGCGATCGCCGCCTCCCTCGACGTCAGCCGCATCGCCCATCTGGTGATCTTCTTCTCGCCGGTCTACGGCGTGGCCGCGCTCAACGCCGCGCTCGCCCGCGCCTTCCCGGGCGTGCGGATCGCCGGCTGCACCTCCTCGGGCGAGATCAGCCCGATGGCCGGGCTCGACCGCGGCCTCGTGGTGATCGCCTTCCCGCACGAGGGGTTCCGCATCGCCTCCGCGGTGCTGGAGAAGGTCGACAACCTCGACGCCGAGCGCGCCGCCGCCTCGATCCGCGCCCTGCGCGCCGACCTCGACCGGATCGCCCGCGGCGGGCAGCGCTTCGCCATCTCGCTCATCGACGGGCTCGCCAACGCCGAGGAATCGGTGATCGCCGCGGTCGGCTACGGCCTCGACGGGGTGCCGCTGGTCGGCGGCTCGGCCGGGGACGAGCTGACCTTCTCCGAGACCGCGCTGATCCACGACGGCCAGGTGCATCGCCGCGCCGCGGTGCTGCTGCTGATCGAGACCGACTTCCCGGTCGAGATCTTCAAGAACGACAATTTCGAGCCGACCGGCGTCAAGTTCGTGGTCACCGAGACCGACCAGGAGCAGCGCACCGTGCGCGAGCTCAACGCCGAGCCGGCGGCGGTCGAGTACGCCAACGCGCTCGGCCTCGACCCCGACGCCCTGACGCCGACGAGCTTTGCCGCGCATCCCCTCGTGGTGCGGGTCGGCGGCGACTATTTCTGCCGCTCGATCCGCCACCTCAACCCCGACCGGTCGCTGAGCTTCCATTGCGCGATCGAGAGCGGCGTGGTGCTGACGCTCGCGCGCCAGAAGGACCTGGTCGAGGCGACCCGCGAGGAGCTGGCCCGTCTCGACGCGCGGCTCGGCGGCGTCGACCTGGTGATCGGCTTCGAATGCGTGCTGCGCCGCCTCGACGCCGAGATCCACCAGGCGCGCCACAGCATCGCCGAGCTCTACCGGCACTACAACGTCGTCGGCTTCGAGACCTACGGCGAGCAGTACCGCTCGATGCACCTGAATCAGACCTTCACGGGCATCGCCATCGGCCGGCCGGCGGGCCCGTGACCCGGGACGACGCCCCCCCGCGCCCGGCCGCCGAGGCGGAGGCGGAGGCCGCCGCCCTGCGCGTCCGCGTCGCCAAGCTCGAGCGCATCAACGCCGCGCTGATGTCCCAGGTCGAGCGCCGGATGGACCAGCGCGGCAGCGCCTACTCGCTGTTCCAGACCGCCATCACCCTCGAGGGCCAGGTCCGCACCCGCACCGAGGAGCTGACCGCGCTGATGCGCAGCCTCGAGCGCTCGAACCAGGCGCTCACCGCCGCCAAGGAGGAGGCCGAGCGCGCCAACAGCTCGAAGACCCGCTTCCTCACCGCCGCGAGCCACGACCTGCTCCAGCCGCTCAACGCCGCCCGGCTGTCGCTCTCGGCGCTCGCCGACATGCCGGTGGGGCCGGAGGCCCGCGGCATCGTCGGCCAGGTCGAGCGCGGTCTGCAGACCATCGAGGACCTGATCAAGACGCTCCTCGACATCTCCAAGCTCGATGCCGGCCTGATCCAGCCGGTGGTGCGCCCGGTCCTGGTCGCCGACGTGCTGGAGAGCCTGGAGGCGAGCTTCGGCCCGCTCGCCGCCCGCAAGGGCCTGCGCTTCTCGGTGCGCGGCGGCCGGACCTGGGTGAAGAGCGACCTCGTGCTGCTCCAGCGCATCCTGCAGAACCTGGCCTCGAACGCGATCCGCTACACCGCGGCCGGCGGCGTGCTGGTGGCTGCGAGGAAGCGCGGCGACACGGTGCGGATCGACGTGGTCGATTCGGGCTCCGGCATCCCGGAGAGCGACCAGGAACTGATCTTCGAGGAATTCCACCGCGGCGGGCGCGAGAGCGTCGACGGCGAGATCGCGCTGGGCCTCGGCCTGTCGATCGTGCGCCGCTCGGCCCAGGCGCTCGGCCACGGCCTGAGCCTCGAATCGCGGGTCGGGCACGGCTCGCGCTTCAGCCTCCACCTCACCCCCTGCGCCGCCGAGCCGCCCCGGCCGGCCCCCTCGCTGGTGCCGCCGACGAGCCTCACCGGCGCCCGCATCGCGCTGATCGAAAACGACAAGCCGGCGCTCGAGGCCCTCGCGCGGCTCTTCCACGGCTGGGACGCCAACGCCTTCGCGGCCCGCGACCACCTGAGCCTGGTGCGGCTCCTCGGCACGACCTGGAGCCCCGACGTCGTCGTCGCCGACTTCCACCTCGACGGCGGCGCCTGCGGGCTCGACACCGTGGCCTGGCTGCGCGCCGTCCACGGCCACGACATCCCGGCCGTCATCACCACCGCCGACCACTCGGCCGAGGTCGAGGCGCGGGTCAGGGCGGCGCGCTGCGAGCTGGTCCACAAGCCGCTGAAGCCGGCCCAGCTGCGTGCGCTGCTGGCTCATCTGCTCAGCCGCGCCTGAATCGCGCGCCCGCGCGTCCCGAAAATGTTTCCAAAAGATGTCTGTCGCGGCCGGCCCTGCCGGCTTGCAGTCGATTGCCGGCGGTGCATGTCGCTTCATAGGCCGAACGGACTATGCCTTATTGTATCTATTGCATTTCTGGAGCGGCTTTTCAGCGAATGGTCTAAGCTCAAGGAGAAATAGACGGTTGCGCCCGGGCAACATACTGCATGAACACGAGTTCGGTGCCGCAGAAGTGGGTTATTTGTCCGCTGGCATGTGGCACCTCTCCATGGATGCGGGGAGGTCCAGCGTGGCACGGATATTACTGACGGGCGCAACCGGCTTTCTGGGCGGTGCCGTTCTTCACCAGGCCCTGAGCCGGCGCGACGGCACCGAGTGGGTCTGCCTCGTGCGCTGCGCCAGCGCCGAGCAGGGCCGCCAGCGCATCGCCGCGCGGCTGTCGCGCTTCACCGACCCGTTCACCGCCCAGCGCCTCGCCCGCGCGGTCGAGGTGGTGCCGGGCGACTTCACCCGCGCCGACCTCGACGCCGACCCGCGGCTCGATTCCTGCACCCACGTCCTGCACCTGGCCGCCGACACCTCGTGGTGGGGCGAGGAGCGGGTCAGCCGCACCAACCACGACGGCACCCTGGCGCTCGCCCGCCGGGCGCGGGGCATGCCGGGCCTCGTGCGCTTCCTGCACGTCAGCACCGCGATGATCTGCGGCGCGGAAGCCCCGTCCCTGGTCGAGGAGGCGGACTACCCGTCCCGCGACGCGCGTCATCTCGTCGCCTACACGGTCTCGAAGGCCGCGGCCGAGACCTCGCTCGCCGGCAGCTTCGCCGACCTGCCGATCATCGTGGCTCGTCCCTCGATCGTCGTCGGCCACTCGACGCTGGGAGCCGCGCCGAGCTCCAGCATCCTGTGGGTGATCCGCGCCGCCGACCGCCTGCGCCTGGTGCCTTGCGCGGCCGAGAGCGCCGTCGACATCGTCCCGGTCGACTGGGTCGCCGAGAGCCTCGTCGGGCTCCTGCGCAAGCCGACGCTCGCCCACAACCTCTACCACATCTCGGCCGGGGCCGGCGCCCGCTCGCGCTGGGACGACCTGATGCAGGCCTTCGCGGCGGCCGATCCGGCGGGCGGCCCGCGCGACGACTTCAGCCGCTTCGACCTCGCCGCCGACCGGGCGCTGCTGCGCCGGCGCTTCGCCGAGACCTTCGGCCTCGACGGTGCCATGAAGCAGGCGATGCTGCGGGCGGTGCGGGCCTACTACGCCTTCTGCTCCCTCGACCTGACCTTCTCGAACGAGCGGCTGCTCGCGGAGGGCCTAGCGCCGCCGCCGGCCTTCACCGACTACCTCAAGGTCTGCCTGGAGAACGCTCCCGAGATCGCCGAGCAGTTCGCCGACGACCTCGAGATGTTCGTCGCGCCGGCCCCGTCCCCGGACCTGCCGCTGACGGCGAGCGCATGAACCCGTTCCTGATCCTCGCGGTGGCGATCGGCGCCGAGATCACCGCGACCCTCGCCCTCAAGGCCGCCGACGGGCTCACCCGTCCGGGGCCGACCGTCCTGGTGGCGCTGGGCTACGGCACCGCGCTCTGGCTGATGTCGAGCAGCATGGACATGCTGCCGATCGGGATCGTCTACGCGATCTGGGCCGGCGTCGGCATGGTCGGCGCGGCGCTCGGCGGCGCGATCCTGTTCGGCGAGCCGGTGACGCCGCTGATGATCCTCGGCATCGGCGTCATCGCGGTCGGCGTCGGCATCCTGGCGGCGGCCCAGGCTCACGCCTGAGGGCGGCTCACGGCGGCGAGCAACTGCACGCCGCCGTCGATGGCCGCGCGCATCGCCGCCGCATCCCAGTGCACGCGGGCGAGCACGTAGCCGCCCTCGACGATCGCCAGCAGGGCGGCGGCCACAGGGGCGGGCTCGATCCCGGGCAGGAGGTCGGCCCCCGCCTTCGCCTCCTCCAGGCTCGCCCGCAACGCCGCCTCGATATGGCCGAGATAGGCCGCGACCGGCTCGCGCAGGGCCGGTTCCTCCATCGCCGCCTCGTTGGCGAGGCGCGCCAGCCGGCAGCCGCGCAGGGCCTGCCGCTCGCGGGTCAGGTAGGCCCCGACGCGGTCGAGGGGCGGGGTATCGGGCGAGAACAGAGCGTCGATCACCGCGATCTCCTCCTCGGACATCTCGGCGAGCGCGGCCGCCGCCACCTCCCGCTTGCCGGAAAAATGGTGGTAGAGGCTGCCCTGGCCGGCGCCGCTGCGGTCGAGCACGTCGCGCGGGCTCGTCGCCTCGTAGCCCCGCTCCCACAGCAGCGCCTTCGCCGCCGCGACGATCGCCTCGCGCTTCGATGATCCTGGCCGTGCCATCTCGTGTCTCTCGCCGCCGGCGGGGCTGTCCGGGGGAAGACCTGCGCTTCGCCTCGCCCCGAACGGCCCTCCGGCGGACACGATATGCCGCGCCGGGGGCCGCCCGGCCAGCCGTCAGGCCGCACCCGCCAGGTGCGGCGGCGGGACGTCGGCGTAGGTGGCGAGGCCGTGACCGAACGACCAGTTCTCCCGGGCGATCTCGACCGGGTGACGAGCACGTCCTCGGGCCGGATGCCCAGCGCGCCGAGATCCGTCGCGATGGCGGCGAACAGCGCCTTCTTCTGCGCGACGCTTCGCCCGGTCGAGAGATGGACCTGGACCATCACTAGGTCGTCGGTGCGGGAGATGCCGAGATAGGCCGGGTCGTAGATCACGTCGTCGAACCCGCTCGAGACGACCTGGAACCGGTCGTCCGCCGGAATGCCGATGCTGTCGACGAGGGCGGCGTGGACGGCATCCGCGATGGCGCGGCGCTCCTCCGCGGGGCGATTCCGCTTCAGGGTGAGGGTGACCAGGGGCATGGGAGAGATCTCCGCGGCTGCGGGAGCGGCCTCGATCCTTCTATCGTACGTACTGGTATGTACGCGAATGTGAAGAGTGCAGTCCCGGCTTGCGCCCGGCTCACCTCTCGAGAAGCGCGCCGTCCGCCTCGCGCGCCTGCCAGCCGTGCCGCACCAGTTCCGGGTCGGCATGCTCCTCGGCCGGGTAGCCGACGCACAGATAGGCGACGAGCCGCCAGCTCGGCGGCACGTCGAGGGCGTCCGTCACCTCCTCGGGGCACAGGATCGAGACCCAGCCGACGCCGAGCCCGTGGCTGCGGGCGGCGAGCCAGAGGGTGTGGACCGCCGTCACGACCGAGTAGCGCAGCATCTCCGGCATGGTGGCGCGGCCGAGCCCGTGGCCGGACGCCGTCGCCTCGTCGCAGAACACCGCGAGGTGCACCGGCGCCTCGCGCAGGCCCGCGAGCTTGAGCCGGCGATAGGCGATGGCGCGCTCGTCGTCGTAGGTGCCCGCCGCTGATTCGTTGCACCGCGAAAAGCTCGCCGCGACGGCCGCGCGGCGCTCCGGCCGGGAGACCCGTACGAAGCGCCAGGGCTGGCTGTTGCCGACCGAGGGGCTGAGGCGCGCGAGCGCCAGGCAGTCCCTCAGCACGTCGTCCGGCACCGGGTCGGTGCGGAAGCGCCGCACGTCGCGGCGCCAGGCGACCAGGTCGGCGAAGCGGGCCCGGAACTCGGTACCGAATTCCGGGCCGCCGACTGACCGGCCCGTGGTCGCCGGGTCGGTCACGGCCGTGCCGGCTCGCGCTTCGCCAGGTCCCCCAGCAGGCTCGCCGCCACCGACACCTTCGACACCGTGAGGCCCGAGGCGGCGATGGCCCCGACCGCGGTGCGGATGCGGGCGAGCGCCGCGCCGCGGTCCTGGCTCCAGGCCTCGACCGCGGCCGGGCCCTCGGACTCGAACGCCGCGGCCTCGGCGGTGAGCGCCCGATGGGCGGCGGCGATGCCGGCAACCGCCCGCTCCAGGGCGATGCGGTCGAAGGTGTCGGCCACCGGCACCGCCCGGGCGGCGGCCGCGAGGGCGTTGAGGCGCATCAGGTCGGCGAGCGCGAAGTGGGTCGCGGCGATGGAGGCCGGCGGGCGTCCGGTCGCCTCGGCGACCTCGACGATGTCGGGCGCGGCGCCGAGCTCGCCGAGTGCGGCGAGGCGCGTGGCCAGCTCCTCCGGCACGCCGTGGTCGACGAGCGAGCGGATGCGCCGGGTCAGGGCCTCGGCCGCCGCCGGGGGCAGGGCGCCCGGGAGGGCGGCCGAGACCGCCGCGATGCCGTCGCGGTAGCGTTGCACCGCGGCCTCGATGCCGCCGGCGGCGGCCTCGCCGTTGCGGATGAACCAGACCATGCGCTGGCGCAGCAGATCCTGCAGCTCGGCATAGAGCGCGAGCTGCTGGTCGCCCGAGATCGTACCGTCGAGGGCGTCGACCGCCTTGTTGAGGTCGACCAGCCCGAAGGCGTCGCGGGTGACCGCATAGGCTGCCGCGATGGCCGGGGCCTCGGCGCCGGTCTCGTCGGCGAGCCGGCTGACGATGGTCGGCCCGCCGCGGTTGACGATGGCGTTGGCAAGACTCGTGGCGATGATCTCCCGTCGCAGCCGGTGGCCCTGCACCGCGTCGGGGTAGCGTGCCACCAGCACCGGCGGGAAGGAGCGCTCCAGCTCGCGGGCGAGGTAGGGATCGTCCGGCACAGCGCTGTCGAGGAGGGCATCCTTCAGCGACAGCTTGGCGTAGGCGAGCAGCACCGCGAGCTCGGGCCGGGTCAGGCCCTCGCCACCTTGCGCCCGCTCCGCCAGGGTCGCGTCGGAGGGCAGGAACTCGACGCCGCGGTCGAGGCGGCCGTCCGCCTCCAGCGTCTGCATCAGCCGGGAGGCGAAGCCCGTCTCGGCCGCCGCCGAGCGCTGGGCGAGGGACAGGGCCAGCGTCTGGAGCTGGTTGTTGCGCAAGACCAGGTCGGCCACCGCCTCGGTCATGCCGGAGAGGAGTGCGTTGCGGCTCTCCGGGCTCAGGCGGCCGTCGCGCTCCGGCGTGGCCAGCGCGATCTTGATGTTGACCTCGACGTCCGAGGTGTTGACGCCGGCCGAGTTGTCGATCGCGTCGGTGTTGAGGCGCACCCCGCGCCGCGCCGCCTCGATGCGGCCGCGCTGGGTGAGGCCGAGATTGGCGCCCTCGCCCACCACCCGGGCGCGCAGCTCCGCGCCGGTGATGCGGATGGCGTCGTTCGCGCGGTCGCCGGCCTCGTCGTCGCTCTCGGAGGTGGCGCGCACGTAGGTGCCGATGCCGCCGAACCACAGGAGGTCGACGGGCGCGCGCAGGATCGCCTGCATCACGTCCGCCGGGGTCGCCTCGGCCTGGTCGAGCCCGAGGCGGGCGCGCATCTGGGGCGAGAGCGGCACGGTCTTGGCCTGGCGCGAGAAGACCCCGCCGCCGGCCGAGATTTTCTGCCGGTCGTAATCGGCCCAGGACGAGCGCGGCAGATCGAACAGGCGCTGCCGCTCGGCGAAGGCCACGGCCGGGTCCGGATCGGGGTCGAGGAAGATGTCGCGATGGTCGAAGGCCGCCACCAGCTTCAGGCAGCGCGACAGCAGCATGCCGTTGCCGAACACGTCGCCCGACATGTCGCCGACGCCCGCCACCGTGACCGGCTCGGCCTGGATGTCGATGTCGACCTCGCGGAAGTGGCGCTTCACCGCCTCCCAGGCGCCCCGGGCGGTGATGCCCATCACCTTGTGGTCGTAGCCCTGGCTGCCGCCGGACGCGAAGGCGTCGCCGAGCCAGTGGCGCGCCTCGAGCGACAGCGCGTTGGCGACGTCCGAGAAGGTGGCGGTGCCCTTGTCGGCGGCCACCACCAGGTAGGCGTCGTCCGCGTCGTGCCGCACGGTGGCGGGCGGGGGCACGATCGCCCCGTCGACGATGTTGTCGGTCAGCGAGAGCAGGGTGCGGATGAAGATCCGGTAGCTCTCGGTGCCCTCCTGCATCCAGGCCTGGCGGTCGGAGGCCGGGGGCAGCCGCTTGGGGAAGAACCCGCCCTTGGCGCCGACCGGCACGATCACGGCGTTCTTGACCTGCTGCGCCTTGACGAGGCCCAGCACCTCGGTCCGGAAGTCCTCCGGCCGGTCCGACCAGCGCAGGCCGCCGCGGGCGATGTAGCCGAAGCGCAGGTGCACGCCCTCGACGCGGGGCGAGTAGACGAACACCTCGAAGAGCGGCCGCGGCAGCGGCATCCCGTCGACCTTGGCGCAGCGGAACTTGAACGCGATGGTCTCAGGGGGCAGGCCGTTGCGCCCGATCTGGAAGAAGTTCGTGCGCTGCGCCGCCTCCACCAGGTTGACGAAGCGGCGCAGGATCCGGTCCTCGTCGAGGCTCGTCACTCCGGCCAGATCCGCCTCGATCTCGCCCCGTACGGCTTCCTGCGCGCCCGCCCGATCGCCGTCGCGGCGGGGGTCGAAGCGGGCGTAGAACAGGGCGACCAGCCGCCGGGCGAGGGCGGGATGCCGCGCGAGCGTCGCCGCGAGGTAGTCCTGGCCGTAGCGGATGCGCAGCTGGCGCAGGTAGCGGCCGAGCGCCCGGATGAGCGCGACGTCGCGCCAGCCGAGCCCGGCCTCCAGCACCAGGCGGTTGTAGGCGTCCGACTCGGCGAGGTCGCGGGCGAGCGCCAGCAGCGCCGCCTCGACCGGGCCCTCGACCGACGCGACGTCGACCGGCCCGCCGCCGGCGCGCTCCAGCAGCATGTCGTGCAGCCACACCCGGGCGCCGGCGCCCTCCGGCTTGAGCCGGTAGGAGCGCTCGTCGATGACCCGGAAGCCGAGATTCTCCAGGACCGGGACCCGCTCCGAGAGCGGCAGCGCCGCGCCGCGGGAGAACACCTTGAGGCCGATGCGGGTCTCGGGATCGCCGGGGCGCCGGAAGAGGTCGACCGCCCGGGGCTGGCCCTCCGAGATCCGCTCCAGGATGGCGATGTCGGGCAGGGCCTGCGCGCCGGCATACATCTCGCGGTAGCCTGCCGGGAAGGCATCGGCGTAGACCGCGGCGAGGCCGCGGGCGTCGCCCCCGCGGGATTCGGACAGGGCGTCGCGCAGCGAATCGGCCCAGGTGCGGGCGAGTTCCGCGATGCCGGCCTCGAGCCGGCCGGCGTCGATCTCGTCGGGCGGCGCGTCCGGCGTCGCCACGATGACGTGGAGTCGCGCGAGCGGACCCTCGGGATAGTCGGGCGCGATGGTCGAGAGGCGACCGCCCAGGGCCTCGGCCAGGTAGGCGCCGATCCGGGCCTGCAGCCGGGCGTCGGTGCGGTCCTTCGGCAGGTAGGCGATCAGCGAGACGAAGCGGCCGAACTTGTCGGGCCGCGCCAGCACCCGCACCCGCGGCCGGTCGGCGAGCGACACGATGGCGAGCGCGAAGCGCAGGAGCAGGCCGGGCTCGATCTGGAACAGGTCGTCGCGCGGGTAGGTCTCGAGGACGTGGACGAGGGAGCGCCCGGCATGGCTCGTCGGGTCGAGGCCGGCCTTGCGCAGCACCGCCGCCACCTTGCGGCGCAGGAACGGCACTTCCTCGGCCCGGCTCGCATAGGCGCTGCCGGTGAACAGGCCGACGAGGCGCAACTCGCCCGCCAGGCCGCCCTCGGCGGTGAACAGCTTGATCGCCACCATGTCGAGATGCGCCTGCCGGCGCACCCGCGAGCGCAGGCTCGCCTTGGTGACCATCAGCGCCTCGGGCCCTTCCAGGAAGGCGCGGATCTCGGGCGTCACCGCCACCATGGCGTCGCCGCGCCGCAGCACCTCGACGGCGGGGTCGCGCAGGAGGCCGAGCCCGCTGCCGGGCACGCCGGCATGGTCGGCGCCGTCCGCGTCGCGGTACTCGCGCAGGCCTAGCAGCACGAAATGCCCGTCGCGCAGCCAGTCGAGGAAGGCGCGGGCCTCGGCCCGTTCCTCGGGCGCCAGGGGGGAGGGCGCGTCCGTGTAGGCGGCGGCCGCCTCGGCCAGGTGCTCGACCATCGCGGTGTGGTCGGCCGCCGTCACGGCGACGTCGGCATAGACCCGGGTCAGGCTGGCATGGAGCGCGGCGCGGGCCGCCTCGTCGTCGATGCGGTCGAGATGGACGTGGATGAAGCTCTCGCGGGCGAGCCCGCCGGCCTCGCCGCCTGTCTCCTGCGCGGTGGTCTCGCCGACGACCCGCACCAGGGCGCCCTCGGCGTCGCGCTCGACGCCGAGGATCGGGTGGGCGACGAGGCGGGGGCGGTAGCCGCGGGCGACGATCTCCGCGAGGGTCGAATCGAGCAGGAACGGCCGGTTGGCGTTGACCGCCTCGATCACCGTGAGGTCGCGCCGGCGCCCGCCCTGCTCGACCTCGGCGTCGGAGAGCCGCACCGCGCTCGTCGTGCGGCCGGGCCGCGCGGCGGCCAGGTGCGCCCGAGCGGCGAGCGCCAGATCGGCCAGGGCCTCGGGCGTGTAGGCGGTCAGATCCTCCGGGGCGACGCGGCCGAAGAGGTCGCGGACGAAGCCGCCGGGGCCGCCCCGGTCTTCCGCCAGCGCCGCAGCGGCGGCGATCAGATCGGTCCGGCTGGCTTTCGCCTCGGCGGTGGCGGTCGCGGTCGATGGTTCCACGTCTGCTCGTCCTCTGTCGAGGGTGACGGCGCGAGCGGTGGCACAGCGCTTCCGGCCCGGCAAGGCCGACCTCGCCATCATGAGGCAAACTGCCTATAGGTGAGGCATGCCGATCGGGAGGGCACTAGGATGTCGAACGGTAAGAAGCAGCCGGGCGCGAAGCCGACAGTCGGAGAGCGGCCGATACCGCAGGAGACCGAAGGACGGGTGATGGCCCTCGACCTTCCGAACTCGCCCGAACTCTCGCCAGAGATGCAAGTCTACTTCGAAAAGTGTCGGGAAAAGATCGGATTTGTGCCGAATGTCCTGCTGGCCTACGCCCATGACGGCGCCAAGCTCGAGGCGTTCGCGGCGCTCTACAATGATCTGATGCTGGCACCCTCCGGCCTGTCCAAGCTGGAGCGCGAGATGATCGCGGTCGCTGTCTCGAGTGTGAACCGCTGCTACTACTGCCTCACCGCCCACGGCGCTGCCGTGCGCAGCCTCTCGGGCGACCCGGTGCTGGCAGAGATGCTGGTGATGAACTACCGCGCCGCCGACCTCTCGCCCCGCCACCGCGCCATGCTCGACTTCGCGGTGGTGCTGACCGAGGCGCCCTGGACGATCGAGGAGGAGGACCGCGACGCGCTTCGCGACGCCGGCTTCTCCGAGCGCGACCTGTGGGACATCTCCGCTGTGGCGAGCTTCTTCAACATGTCGAACCGCATGGCCTCGGCCGTCGACATGCGACCGAACCGCTCCTACCACGGCGAGGCGAGAGGCCTTCCCGAGGCCGGCTGAGCCCGCAGGCGGTCACCCGGCTGCCGTATTGTCGGCTTAGGCGCAGCAAGAGAACGGGCAACCGGTCGAGGGCGCGTCGCGCCCCTCGCCCGACGGGAGTGGTGGATGGCGTACCAGGCAAAATCGGCGCTCGAGATCCAGCTGGATGTGCTCGGCGCCCTCATGCTGCGCGATATCCGGACCCGCTTCGGCGGGACGATGTGGGGCTACAGCATCGCCGTCGCGTGGCCATGCGCCCACATCCTCGTCATCACCAGCTTCTATGCGCTTCGGCGCATGCCGGCCCCCATCGGTGATAGTATCGTATTATTCGCGGTTTCTGGCCTTTCACCCTACATCATACTCAACTATGCGTCGCGCAAGATGATGGAAGGGCCGGCGCAAAACAAGCAGCTTATTTATTTCCCACAAGTAAAATTTTTTGATGTCGTAATGTCTCGTGCTCTCGTAGAAATTTGCACGAGCAGCCTTAGCATAGCGCTGGTATTTTTTATCGCAGCGTGCTTCGGCGCTCAAATATTACCGAGTGACAGTTTTGCATTCTGTGAAAGTATGCTTCTAGCGCTTTTCTTTGCGCTATCCATGGGCTTATTAAATGTATTTATTTCTCAAATTTTTCCGCCCTGGCAAATCGGAGCAGTCGTCCCAACGCTTTTAATGTACTTTTCCAGTGGTGCACTTTTTGTGACGGAGTCTATGCCGGCTGTAATTTATGAGTATGTACAATGGAATCCGCTTATGCATATCGTCAAGGTGTGCCGATCAGCGTTTTATGTAGGGTATGGAGCTGATGCTTCTGTCTTGTACGTCCTTATAGTTAGTGGATCGCTTGCGCTGATCGGCTTGCTTGGTATCCGCTTCGTGGTGCCGCGCGTCCCCAACTGAGGATCCGCCTCGCCTCCACCGGGTGGAGCTCGTGCTGGGCTGGGTCGTCATTTGGGAAGGGAGCGTTTGTAACATCTCGGCTGAGCGTCCATGCTGCCTCGTATCCGTGCCCGTCTGACCAGATCCTGCTCTCTCCATGGTAGCGGTCACGCCGCGCATCCTGTGGGGCGACGCGCACGGGCATCGGGGACGATGCGATTTCAGGTAATGTCGGGTAAGGCCAAGCCACTCCGCCCAGCCGCACCGCGCGCTCTAAACCCGGGGAGCATACTTTTCGTGCCAGCGACGTTCTGAAAAAGGGGAACGAGGTATCGCGAGCGGCGCAAACATGCCCGCAATCCACTCCAGCAATCTAGCAGGCTGCTTAAGAAGGGCTTCGCCTGTCGGAAGAAACGTGATTCAGTCTTCGTCGATTAGGTGTATGGTCCCGTAATGACTTGGTGCGGGTCGATCTTGAAGTGGTCCGGATCTTTGGTCCAGGCCTGACAGATGGTTTGGAACGGGGTTTTCCAGCGCAGCGCTTTGACGTGCTTGGCGAAGTTGTAAGCTGTGACGAATGCTAGGGTCGAGACTCGATCAGCACCAGAACGCGATGACGGTGGCGAGGGCGAGGGCGAGAGCCGAAGCGAAGTTGCGGGCGAGCTTGTCGTAGCGTGTGGCGATGCTGCGGAAGTCCTTGAGGCGGCAGACTAACGCCTCGACCCGCCAGCGATCCCGATACCGTCGCTTGTCCAGCCGGATCTTGCGCTTGCGGGCGCGAGTGCCGGGAATGACGACGCTGATGCCCTGCTCGCGCAGGTCCTGGCGCAGCCAGTCGGCGTCGTAGCCCTTGTCGGCGATGAGCCTGCGCACGGGGTAGGGCGCCTTGTCCAGCACGGCGGGGGCGGTCTTCACGTCACTGGCGTTGCCGGGGGTGAGGTGGATGACGCCGGGGCGGCCGATCACATCGGTGAGGACGTGGATCTTGGTGGTCGGGCCCCCTTTTCCGCCGTGGTCGGCGCGCTGGGCTTTGACGTAGGTCGAGTCGAGGGCGGCCGCTTCGCCGGACCATCCGGCCTTGGCCAGGGCCTCCAGCATGCCGGTCCAGAAGCGGCGTCGCGCCCATCTGTTGAAGCGGTTGTAGACGGTGGTGTGAGGGTCGTACTCGCTCGGGCAATCCTTCCAGCGGCAGTCGGACTTGATGACGTGCAGGATGCCCGACAGGATGGTGCGGTCGTCCTTGCGACGAGCGGGGGCTGATTGGTGGGCATGAACGGCGCCATCGGCTGCCATTGTTCGTCCGACAGCTAGAAAAGCTCTGCCATAGCCTCCCCCATCTGGGAGGCAATCCGAATCACATTTCCCTCATCCTTGCAACGCCTTGAACGGGTATAGACCCTAACAGAACGGCACGATCGGAGCGGTTGGGCGTTGTCTGGTATGGCTCGCCCGCTTCTACCCGACGATCTTTGGGCTGCGATCGCCCCGCTTCTGCCGCCGCACTCGCCTCGCCCCAAGGGTGGGCGTCCCTGGGTGGACAACCGCGCCGCCCTGACCGGCATCCTGTTCGTGCTGCGCTCGGGCATCCCCTGGGAGATGCTGCCGGCCGCGATGAAGTGCGGCTGCGGCATGAACTGCTGGCGCCGGCTGCGCGACTGGCAGGCCGCCGGCGTGTGGCGGCGCCTGTATCAGGTGCTGCTTGAACGCCTGCACGCGGCGGGCGAGATCGACTGGAACCGGGCGAGCGTCGACAGCGCGAGCGTGCCGGCGAAACAAGGGGTGAACCGCCCCGGGTTTGTCGGAGGCTGATTGTCTTGGGTCAGGCGGCCAAGGCTTGGTCGCCGACGCGAGCATGATCGCGCGTTTCGGCCTCGGCAGGAGGGACGTTGCCGATCGGCGCGAGGAGGTGACGGTGGTTGTACCAGTCGACCCATTCCAGGGTGGCGTACTCGACCGCCTCGAAGGAGCGCCACGGCCCGCGCCGGTGGATGACCTCCGCCTTGAACAGGCCGTTGATCGTCTCCGCCAGGGCGTTGTCGTAGCTGTCACCGACGCTGCCGACCAACGGCTCGATGCCGGCTCCAGCTAGGCGCTCGGCGTAGCGTAGAGCCACGTATTGCGAGCCACGGTCCGAGTGGTGCACCAGCTCGCTGCCCTGAACGGGGCGACGCTCGTGCCGCGCCTGTTCCAGAGCATCCAGCACGGAGCTCGCATGAGCGCTACGTAAGGCCCGCCAACCAACGATGCGCCGGGCGAACACATCGATGACGAAGGCCACATAGACGAAGCCCGACCACGTCGCCACGCAGGTGAAGTCGCTGACCCACAAGGCATTCGGTCGGGGAGCCTTGAACTGACGGTTGACGCGGTCGAGGGGGCAGGCTGCGGCCGGGTCGGGGATCGTGGTGCGCACGGTCCTGCCCCGTACCACCCCCGCCAAGCCCATCTGGCGCATCAACCGCGCCACCGTGTATCGCCCCGTCACGATCCCCTCCCGGGCCAGCTGCCGCCAGATCTTGCGTACGCCGTAGACGCGGAATTTGGCCTCGAACACGCGCCGGATCTCGATCATCAACGCAGCATCGCTGCGAGCACGAACCGGCTGCTTCTCGGGATCGGCACGTCGGGCCGCATGCGCGTAGTCGGTCGACGGGGCAATCGGCAGCACCCTGCAGATCGGCCTCATCCTGAGGCTCTCGAAGGACGACCCCGTAAGCCTCCCGATGATCATCGATGAAGCTGATCATGGCCGGGACCGGCGGTCGAGCTCGGCAAAAGCGAAATACGCCGACGCTTTGCGCAGGATCTCGTTGGCCTGCCGCAGCTCGCGAACCTCTCGCTCGAGAGCCTTGATCCGCTCGCGCTCGTCCGTCGTCTGGCCAGGCCGCACGCCCTGGTCACGCTCGGACTGGCACACCCATTTCCTCAGCGTCGCACCCGAGCAACCAATCTTGGCGGCAATCGACTGGATCGCCGACCACTGCGAGCCATGCTCACTCTCATGGTCACGCACCATCCGCACGGCACGTTCATGCACCTCGGGGGAAAATGGGGCTGTTCGCATCGTCATGGCTCCATCCTCTCAGAAGTTGGAGCCTCCGGGAAACCCGGAGCGGTTCAGGGGTCTGCCACCGTCCCGATCCCGACGGACCGGGGCAAGGTGGGCACCAAGCGTCATCTCGTCACCGACGCGCGCGGCACGCCGCTCGGCCCCATTGTAAACGGCGCCAACTGCCACGACAGCCCGCTGATGGCCCCGACGCTGGACGCAATCCCGCCCGTGCGCAGCGGGCGGCGTGGACGTCCACGCCAGCGGCCTGACAAGTTGCACGCCGAAAAGGCCTATAATGCCCGCGTGCGGCGGCGGGAGTGTCGGGCGCGCGGGGTCAGGCCGCGGATTGCTCAACATGGCATCGAGAGAAGCGACAGGCTCGGGTGGCACCGCTGGGTGGTCGAGCGCAGCCATGCCTGGTTCAATCGCGCCGGCCGCTTGCCCATCCGCTACGAACGCCGCGCCGCCATCTACGAGGCCTTCACGTTCCTGCAGGCCAGCCTCATCACCCTCCGCCAATTCGAACGGTTCTGTTAGGCGCTCTAAGCTCGACTTTGGCCAATCGGCCAGTGCCTGTTGACGGTGTCCTCCGGCGAGGCTGGACGCGCCGAGGGGGTATTGCACTCTCACCTCGTCGATGGGACATGGCGAAAATCCCCATTGGACCTGCCAAGTAGTCACTCACCGAGGAACATCCTCGTTACCGTAACAAATCGGCTTCACCTTCGGACGCCATAGGCGCAGGATGCGTACGGATCCTGGCTCACGGATGCGGGCCCTACACAGGTAACGGGGCGCGATTGGCCAAAGTCGAGATAAGAACTGCGATCGGTTGCTGGACGGCAGCGTGGCCGCCGCCTTCCTGAGCGCCGTGCTGGCAATTCCACGCGTCAAGCGGCTGCGATCGCAGGACCAGTTCACCGTCGATGGGATCCTGATCCAGGCTTGGGCCTCGATGAAAATCCTCAAGCCCAAGGATACCGCGCCCTCCGACCCCTCCGGCAGGAGGGCGCAATCCCGACGTCGACTGTCGAGGCAAGGGCCTGTCCAACGACACTCGTCAGAGCAGCACCGATCCCCAGGCGCGGCTCTACCGCGAGGGTCAGGGCGAGGAAGCCAAGCTCTGCTTCAGGGTCATGCGCTCATGGAGAACCGCAACGGGCTGATCGGTCAACGGCTGCCTGACCCAGGCGACCGAACAGGCCGAGCGCGTCGCGGCCCTGGCGATGATCGAGACGCGGGCCGACCGTCCCACCCGCATCACCCTGGGCGCCGACAAAGGTTACGACGCTGCGGACTTTGTGAACGACCTGCACGCCTTGCCGGTGACGCCGCACGTGGCCTGCAACACGGCGAGACGCCGCTCCGCCATTGACGGATGCACGATGCGCCAGCCCGGCTATGCGATCAGCCAGACCATCCGCAAGCGGATCGAGGAAGGCTTCGGCTGGAGCATGGAGATCGGCCTGACCGGCCGCATCCGGCTCCGCGGGGGGAGCGGATCGATATGGCCTTCAACTTCATGGCGGCGGCCTTCAACCTCGTGCTGCTGCCAAAAATCCCCAGAGTGTAAGCGACAGCCTGACAAAAGAATAGAGCCGCCTTTTGCGACACTCGGCTGAACTCTACTTCACTGCATCCGGCAAGCCCGGCGCTAAAGGCCCCCACAACGCCAGTGCAAGGTGAGACCCTCGAAACCAAACGGTGCCAACAAAGCACCAGAACGGTACAACCCCTTATCCAGCAGCCTACTATTAGAGAGACATATTTCTGGCGCCATCCCTTGAAGCGGGATGGTGCGGCCGAGAGGACTCGAACCTCCACTGGTTGCCCAACTAGCACCTCAAGCTAGCGCGTCTACCAATTCCGCCACGGCCGCGGAGTTCGCCGGACATCCAAAAAGCGGTCCAGCTCGTCTTGAAACCATCAGTCAATATCTGCATCACTGCCGGGAAGACAGCGCGCTCATCGGCGACTTCGTCCTACGCACGGCCAGACCTGGTCGAACCTATTGCAAGGACTTCCGTCTCCATCCCCTGCCGCCGGTCGAAGACCTCGTGAGAGAGATGGTGCGGCCGAGAGGACTCGAACCTCCACTGGTTGCCCAACTAGCACCTCAAGCTAGCGCGTCTACCAATTCCGCCACGGCCGCGGATTGCTTCGTCTCGCCGGAAGCGGCGGGGCGGGGCTGAAACCCGTCCGAAGCGAGGCTGCGAATACCAGTCCCCCCCGGGGGACGCAAGCGCCCCGATGCGGAACTGGCAAACATTCTCGTCAGAGCGCGTCCGACAGGGCGCCCAGGAAGGCGGCGCCGCCGTCGCCGATGCGGATGCCCGGCTCGCGCACCACCTCGGCCTTGCGGATCAGCTCGGTCACCTCCACGGAGATGCGGTTGCCCGTGACCACGATCTGCCCGCGGGCGATCGGGTGGTTGTTCGCGAGGATCTCGACCATATCGCTGTCGGTCGAATCGAGCTCGATCACCGCGCCGCGGCCCATGCGCAGCAGCATGTGGATCGGCATCCGGGTCCGCCCGAGCACCACCGCGAGGTCAACCTTGAGAATGTCGAGAACCGCCAACGGACAGACCCACCCTGACCACGAACCGATGCCCCGACAATCCGATCTTATGGTGAAGCCTTGGTAAACGACCGGCTCGGAACCGCCCCGGGGAGCCTCCTGCCGGTGCCCGGCAGCCCTCCCGTCGAATGGGTCGTGCGCGACGCGCTCCTCGACTACCGCGAGGCGGAGGCCGCCATGGAGGCGCGGGCGGCGGCGATCGCCGAGGGCCGCGCCCTCGAGCGCGTCTGGCTCGTCGAGCATCCGCCGCTCTACACCGCCGGCACCTCGGCCCGGGAGGCCGACCTCGTGGCGCCCGAGCGGTTCCCGGTCCACCGCACGGGGCGGGGCGGGCAATACACCTATCATGGCCCCGGGCAGCGGGTGGCCTACGTGATGCTCGACCTCAACCGGCGGCGGCCGGACCTGCGCGCCTACGTGGCCGCGCTGGAGGCCTGGCTGATCGCGACGCTCGACGCGTTCACGGTGCGGGGCGAGCGCCGGGAGGATCGGGTCGGCGTCTGGGTGCGCCGACCGGAGAAGGGGCCGGGAATCGAGGACAAGATCGCGGCGATTGGCATCCGGGTACGGCGCTGGGCGACCTTCCACGGCATCAGCCTGAACGTCGAGCCGGACCTGTCGCACTTCTCCGGCATCGTGCCCTGCGGCGTGCGCGAGCACGGGGTGACGAGCCTCGTCGATCTCGGACGGCCGGTCACCCTGCCGGAGGTCGACGCGGTGCTGCGCGGGCGCTTCGAGGCGATCTTCGGGCCCACCGTGCTGGTCGAGGACGATGGTCGGGGCGAGGCCGCCCCGCCGACGGATCCATGACGGTTACCCCACCGTCCCCCGGTTTTCAGCTTGCCCGGACTTGCTCTAGAGTGATGGTCCAGAACGCGTGGACGATGCGGCTGCCGGGCGGGCGGCCCCTGCCGCGCCATGATGGAGGCCCCGCCCGTGCCGGCTGAGACCCCCGAGGTCACAGGCTCCGAGGTCTCAGGCTCCGGCGCCTTCCGGCCCCTGCGAGCGGCGCTCGCGGCGGCGCCGCTGCCCTCCGTCGTGGTCGCGGCCGGCGCCGAGGACGCGATCCTGTTCGCCAATTCCGCGGCCGAGACCCTGCTGGGGGCGGTTCCCGGCAGGATCACCGCGCTCGGCGCCGATTCGGAGGCCGAGGATGCCCTGCGGACCCTCCTCGCCGGGGGTGGCCCGGCCAGCGCCGAGGTGCTGGTGCGCCGCCGCGACGGCGCGACCCTGTGGGCCGCGCTCCATGTCTCCCCGGTGGGCGGGGAGGACGGCGCCCGCCTGATTCAGCTCGTCGACACCTCCCGCTGCCGCGACCTAGAGGCGGCCCTCGGCCTGGCGCAGCGCCGCGAGGCGCTCGGCCAGCTCACCAACGGCGTCGCGCACGAGTTCAACAACCTGCTGCAGATCCTCGTCGGCTACGTCGACGGCCTGCGCCGGCGCCTCGGCGAGCACCCGGACGCCTTCGTGCAGCGGGCGCTGACCCGCTCGACCGACGCGGCCGAGCGCGCCTCGGCGCTCACCCGCCACCTCCTGGCGTTCTCGCGAAGACACCGGCCGGAGCCGCGGCCGGTCGACCTCAACGGGCTGCTGCGCGATCACCGCGGGCGGGCCGAGGCGGTGCTCGGCGGGAGCGTCGCCCTCGATCTCGACCTCGCCGGCGACCTGTGGATCGCCTGCGTCGATCCGGTCCAGACCGAGCTGATCCTGCAGATCCTGTTGCGCAATGCCGTCGAGGCGATGCCGGCGGGCGGGCGCGTGACGATCCAGACCCGCAACCACGGCGGCGAGGGCGTGGCGGCGGACGGGTCGGCCGGGCGCCACGTCGCCCTGACGGTGGCCGATACCGGATCCGGCATGGCCCCGGAGGTGCTGGGCCGGGCGCTGGAGCCGTTCTTCACCACGCGCGAGCCCGGCCGCGGCACCGGCCTCGCCATCCTCAACGCGGTGGTGAAGCGCCAGAACGGCGCCGTGGCGCTCCGCAGCACCCCCGGCGAGGGGACGTCGATCCGCCTGACCTTCCCGGCGGCAGAGGAACGGCGCCCGCAACGAAGTGCCGCTATGCGCTAATCCCCGTCAGATCAAAAATTTATCGCTTGGCAGATCTGGCGCCGATCGGTGACTTTTCATCCTGTGTAGTGATGACCAGGACGGCATCCGGGGCGAGTCCTCCCTTCTACTGCGTCGCCCGCATCCCCATATGCGCGGCGGGGGCGGGACCCCGACCCCCGGACGGCGCCCCAACTGGTGATGGCACGAGGCGAGACGAACCGATGATGACCACCTTCACCCGCGGCCGCCGGACGGTTGCAGCCTTCGGCCTCGCGGCCCTGATGGCCGTGGCGGCGACGGCCGGCGAGGCGCGTCCCGGCAGCGGCTCCTCGATGGGATCGCGCGGCTCCCGCACCTATTCGGCGCCGGCCCCGACCACGACCGCCCCCGGTGCCCCCGCGCCGATGCAGCGCTCGATGACCCAGCCCGGCTCGCCGATGGGCGCCCCCGCCGCCCCGGCACGGCGCTTCGGCGGCGGCTTCTTCGCCGGCCTGCTCGGCGCCGGCCTGCTCGGTGCGCTGATCGGCGGCGGCTTCTTCGGCGGCCTCGGCGGCATCGCGTCCTTCCTCGGCCTGCTGATCCAGGTCGGCCTGCTCGTCGGCGCGGTCGTGCTGGTGATGCGCTTCCTGCGCCGTCGCCGGGCCGAGCCGGCCATGGCGGCTGCCTACAACCGCAGCGGACCGGCCTCCGGCGGCCCGCTCGGCGGCAACACGGGCGGCCTCGGTGGCGGTCTGGGCGGCATGCTCGGCGGTGGTGCCGCGGCCCAGCAGGCCCGTCCGCCCAAGCGCGACGAGGTCGGCATCGGCCCGCAGGATTTCGACGCCTTCGAGCGCACCCTCACCCAGGTCCAGCTCGCCTATGGCGCCGAGGACGCCGCCACCCTGCGCCGCCTGACGACGCCGGAGATGTTCGGCTACTTCGGTGAGGAGATCCGGGCCAACACCGCCCGCGGCGTGGTCAACAAGATCGCCGACGTGAAGCTGCAGCAGGGCGACCTCGCCGAGGCCTGGCGCGAGGGCCCGGTCGACTACGCCACCGTGGCGATGCGCTACACCCTGCGCGATGCGCTGATCGAGCGCGCCAGCGGCAAGGTCGTCGAGACCAACCCGCCCGAGGCGACCGAGGTCTGGACGTTCCTGCGCGAGCGCGGCGGCCAATGGGTGGTCTCGGCCATCCAGCAGACGCGGTAACGGTCGATCGTGCGGGGAGCCACGCTCCCCGCTACCTTCGCGAAACCCTCGATCCGGCCTGGATCGGGGGCTTTTTCGCGTTCGGTCGCATCTCGAAGGCTTGGCGTTCCCGAAGGCTTGGCGTTGTCGAAGGCTTGGCGTTGTCGAAGGCTCGGGCGTCAGAGCGCTCGGGCCATCGCCACGAATCCCGCCACCGGCACCTCCTCGGCCCGGGCCGTCTCAGGGATGCCGGCGGCGGCGAGCAGGGGGGCGGGGTCGGGGGTCGCGCCCTTCAGGCTCTGGCGCAGCATCTTGCGGCGCTGGCCGAAGGCGGCGCCGGTCACGGTTTCGAGGGCCCGGACCCGGCAGGGCAGGGGCTCGGGTCTCGGCACCAGCCGCACCACGCTCGAGGTCACCTTCGGCGGCGGCACGAAGGCAGCGGGCGGCACGTCGAACAGGATCTGTCCTTGCGTACGCCAACCGCACAGGACGCCGAGCCGGCCGTAATTCGCCCGGTCGCTCTCGTCGGCAACGATGCGCTCGGCGACCTCGCGCTGGAACATCAGGGTCAGCGAGTCCCACCAGGGCGGCCAGGCCTCCTGGGTCAGCCAGCCGGTGAGGAGCTGCGTGCCGACGTTGTAGGGGAGGTTCGCGACGATCCGGGCCGGTCCCTCGCCGATCAGCGGGCGGGGGTCGAATTCCAGCGCGTCGGCCTCCACCACCTCGAGGCGGCCGGGATAATGCGCGGCGATCTCGGCGAGCGCCGGCAGGGCGCGGGGGTCGCGCTCGACCGCGATCACCTTGGCGGCGCCGTGCATCAGGAGAGCCCGGGTCAGGCCGCCGGGGCCGGGGCCGACCTCGACCACCGTCACCCCGTCGAGCGGTCCCGACGAGCGGGCGATCCGCCCGGTGAGGTTCAGGTCGAACAGGAAATTCTGTCCGAGCGAGCGGCGCGGCATCAGGTCGTGCGCCTGCACCACCTCTCGCAGGGGCGGCAGGCCGTCCGGGGCGCTCACGCGGCAACTCCATCCTGGGCTCGCGTCAGTCGGCCCGCGAGCTTCAGCGCCGCGATCAGGCTGTCGGGCATGGCGAGCCCCTTGCCGGCGATGTCGAAGGCGGTGCCGTGGTCCGGCGAGGTGCGCAGGAACGGCAGCCCGAGGGTGACGTTCACGCCCTTGTCGAAGGCCAGCGTCTTGATCGGGATCAGGGCCTGGTCGTGGGTCGGGGCGAGCGCCACGTCGTAGGTCGCGCGCGCCCGGGCGTGGAACAGCGTGTCGGCCGGGTGCGGCCCGGTGATCGCGATGCCCTCCGCCCGCAGCCGCTCGACCGCGGGAGCGAGTACGTCGCGGTCCTCGGTGCCCATGGTGCCGGCCTCGCCGGCATGCGGGTTGAGCCCGGCGAGCACGAGGCGCGGAGCGGCCAGGCCGAAGCGGCTCCGCAGGTCGCGGTCGACGATGCGGGCGGTCTCGACCACGAGGTCGGCGGTCAGCAGGTCCGGCACCCGGCGCAGCGCGACGTGGATCGTCACCGGCACCACCGCCAAGTCCTCCGACCACAGCAGCATCACGGCCGTCGGCGGGGCCGCGCCGGCCGCGGCGGCGAGCGCCGCGAGGTATTCGGTATGGCCCGGATGGCGGAAGCCCGCCTCGTACAGGACGTGCTTGGCGATCGGGTTGGTGACGAGGGCGGGCGCCCGGCCGGCCTGGACCAGCCGCACCGCCTCGTCGATCGACGCGAGGGTGCCGGCGGCGCTCGCCGGATCGGGCTGTCCCGGCTCCGCCGCGACCGTGAGTCCGCCCGGCAGCCGCACCACCGGCAGGGCCCGGGCGAAGGCGGCCGCCGCCTCTTCGGGCTCGACCGCGACGAGCGGCACGGCGAGGCCGAGGCGGGCCGCGATCGATCCGAGGAACTCCGGGTCGCCGATGACGAAGAACGGCGCAAGGCCGTGCTCCTCGCGGGCGAGCCAGGCCCGTAGGGTGATCTCGGGCCCGATCCCGGCCGGATCGCCCTGTGTCAGCGCGAGGGCTGTGGTCATCGCGGGGATCCCCGTCCGTGGCGGCGCGCCGTGGCGCAGGTTCGTCCAGCGCGCCATCGCATCCCGGCTCCCGTCGGGCAAGCGCTCTTGCCGGCTAACCGCTCCTGCCGGCCAAGCGCTCCTGCCGGCCAAGCGCTCCTGCCGGCCAAGCGCTCCCGTCGGCCAAGCGCTCCCGCCGGGCGAGCGCCCGCCGGAAGGGCAGGCGCCGGCAACCCGTCACCGCGCCGTGGCGATGCCGTCCGCCGTCGTGGAGGTGCTGAGGTTCTGCCGGAAGTTCGCCTCGCCGAGGGTGCGCAGCTCGATCCTGAGCAGGAAGGTCTGGTTGCGCTCGCGCAGGCCCGCCGCCGTCTCGATCGGAGAGGACAGGTAGTTGAGCGAGATCGTCGTGCACTCGTCGCGGTAGCCGAAGCCGAAGCCCGACGAGGAGACGTAGAACTTGTCGGACTTGTCGTAGATCGGTGCCGTGCCGACCGGGTTGAGGAAGTAGGACTGCGCGGCAGTGGCGTAGAACTCGCGCACCTGGAGGTAGTGCGACAGGTCGAACAGCACCGAGCCGGTGACGAACCAGTTCGGGGTGATGTTGTAGAGCGCCGAGGCCTGCAGGCCTTCGCGACGGCGATCGAAGCCGAGTTCGGGCTGCGCCGCGTAGCGGGCGTAGATCAGCGAGCCCTCGAGCGGCAGGAACGGCGCGAACTTGGCGGTGATGCCGGCTTCGAGGCGCTTCATCGCGAAGGTGTCGTTGTCGAACCGCGCCCGGGTGATGAAGCTGATGTTCTGGTTCGGCGAGACCTGGAAGCGGGTGACGAAGTCCGAGCGGGTCTGCTCGAGGCCCGAATCGCGGCCGACATTGGCGATGTCGCCGCGGCGGAACGAGTTCACGCCCGCGATCGCGATCGACTCGCCGGCCATCGCGTTCAGGTAGAAGCCGTTGCGGCCGGTGATCGAGTACTCGGCGCCCAGGTTGGCGCGCACGCCGCCCTCGACCCGGTCGTAGCCGGAGAACTTGTCCCAGGCGAACAGCGAGGTGTCGTCGAAGACGAGGCTCTGGGCGTCCTCGTTGGGGAGCCGCCCGATATGGGTCTCGCTCGGCCGCGCGATGACCTGGGCCACCGGCGAGATGGTGTGCACGCCGAGCGGCCCGAAATCGGCGACGAACGGATAGCGGTACTCGAGCCCGACCGCCGGCATCACCCGGCCGGAGAAGTTCGAGTCGGGCGAGAACAGGTTGCTGACTTCCGGGTTCTGGAAGCCGGTCGTGTTCGGATTCACGAAGAAGGCGTCGCCGCGCAGGTAGGCGAAGGGCTGCCAGCGCTGGCCGAATTCGTCCGTGAAGGTGCGCCGCCACGATACCTGGGCGGTCGCCCGGGTGGTGTCGCCGGCCAGCCCGCTCACCAGGCACTGCCCGCGCTCGAACACCGAGCAGGTGCTGTAGAGCGGGAAGGTGATCCCGTTGACGCTCGGGCTGAGCAGGTAGGTGCCGGTGCGCGGGATCTGGGTGTACTGGGTCGCGTCCCGCGACAGGTGGGTGAAGTTCGCCTGGAACCGCACCTCGCCGCCGATCGGATCGGGCCCGTCCCGGCGCTTGTCGTAGTCGATCACCGGGGCGACGATCGGCTGCTGCTTCTGCCAGTCGAAGGTCGACAGGCCCTTGAAGTAGTAGCCCCGCGCCTCGAACCACGAACGGTCGCCCTGGCCGATCAGGAAGGCGGTCGAGACCGCCTCGCGGAAGTAGTCCGTGCTGATCGTCTGGTTGCGGATGCGGTAGTTGTCGAGGAACCACTTGTCGGTGACGCCGACGACGTCCCATCCCGCACGCCAGTTCGGGGCGAGGTAGAACTGGCCGGCCGATTCGATCGAGCCGCGGAAGTCGCGGTCGCCCGAGCCGAGGGGGCCGGGCAGGAACGCGCTCGGGGTCGACTGGAAGATGCCGCTGACGCGGACGTTGTAGAAGCCGTTGGCCAGCCGCTGGCGCCACTCGGCCTGGCCGAGCACACCTTGCTTCGACAGGAAGGTCGGCTCGATCGTGAGGTCGTAATCGGGCGCGATGTTCCAGAAGAACGGCGTGCCGATGCCGTAGCCGAGCACGTTCGAGGAGACGAAGTGCGGCGCCAGGAAGCCGGTGTCGCGCCGCACCGTCGGGTCGGGCGAGTAGAAGTAGGGCAGGTAGGCGATCGGGATCCCGGCCACTTCGAGGTAGGAATCCTCGTAGTAGATCCGGCGCTCCTCGTTGTTGTGGATGATCCGCGCCGCCTTGACCTGCCACAGCGGCGGGCGCTCGGGGTGGTCCTTGCACGGCTCGCAGGCCGTGTAGGTGCCGTACTCGAAGGTCGTGGTCTCGCCCGCGATCCGTTCCGCCCGCGGGGCGGAGAACCGCACCCGGGCCGGGCGGCCGCGCTGCTCGATGGTCTGCTGGACGCGCAGCGAGTCGATGAAGCCGGACTTGAAGTCGTCGGTCAGCTCCATCTTGTCGCCGGTCACGACCGAGCCGGTCTCGTCGGTGAGGCGGACATTGCCCTCGGCGAAGACCCGGCCGGTGTTGCGGTCGTAGCGGACGCGGTCGGCGAGCAGCGTGCGCGGCCCGTAATGCAGCTCGGCATTGCCGACCGCCGAGACCGTGTTCTTGTCGTTGTCGTAGACGAGCTCCTTGGCCTCGACGAGCAGGCGCTCGCCTCCGGCCCCGGGCTTGTCCTGATTCTTGGCGGTACGCGCCGCCAGGCGGTCGTTCAGCGTGCCCTGCGCACGCGCGGGCTCGCTCGCGCCCACCGTCACGGCGGCCGCTAGCAGAACCGTCAGGGATCCCGTGACCGCGGCACCCGCGGCCTTACGCACGACTCGACCCATCCCTGCACCCGCTATGCCCGTGCCGCCTTGCCGGAGGGTGGGCATCAGCCGTCCTCCAGGTGCAGAAGCGCGAGCGTTCCGAGAAGACTCCCTACCACGGCCGGGAACCACGCCGCCACCGGCGCGGCGACCAATCCAGAGGCTCCTAGGCCCTCCATCACCTGCCGTGCCACGTAGAGCACGAAACCCGCCGCGACGCCGCCGAGCACCATCTTGCCGATGCCACCAAAGCGGAAGAACCTTAAAGAAACCGATGCCGCGACCAGCACCATCGCCAGGAACAGCACCGGCCGCGCCAGGAGCACGTCGTACTGCAGGCGGTAGCGCGTGGCGTCGAGTCCCGCCCGCTCGGTCCGGGCGATCGTCTCGGTGAGTTGCCAGAAAGGCACGGATTCCGGCGGGGTGAAGCGCTGGCGCACCTGCGAGGGGTCGAGCGTCGAGGCGATCAGGTAGGTGTCGTAGCTCTGCGGCTCCTGGTCCGGCCCCTGCACGCGCACGTCCTGCAATTCCCAGTAGCCGTCGTGCAGGGTGGCGCGGGCCGCCTGCATCTGCTGGGTGAAGGCGCCGCTGTCGTCGAAGGTGAAGACCATGACGCCCGCGAGCGTCGCCGTGCCCTCGACCGCGGTCTCGGCCCGGATGATCGCCTGGCCGTCGATGCCGCGCTGGCGGATCCACAGCTCCTTGCCGGAGGCGGCCTTGCCCGAGCGGGCGAAGATCTTGGCCTCGATCTCGGTCGAGCGCTGCTTCAGCTCTGCCGAGACCGGGTTGTAGACCCCGACCGTGAAGGCGCCGATGCCGAGCGCCACCAGCGCGCCGGGCTGCAGGAACTGCCAGGCCGAGATGCCGGCGGCGCGGGCCACCACCAGTTCGAGCTTCCGGCTGAGCTGGAGCAGGGCCGCCATCGCGCCGAACAGGATCGCGAAGGGCAGGACCTGCTCGGCCACCGCCGGGGTGCGGTACAGCGCGAGCCGCGCCATCACGGCGGCCGAGGCGCCCTCGGCGTCGCCGGCCCGGCGCATCAGCTCGACGAAGTCGAGGGTGTAGACGAGGGCGAAGACCGTGAGGAAGACCCCCAGGATCATCCGCAGGAAGCGGGCCGCCAGGTAGCGGCCGAGCGTGACGCCGATCAGCATGGCGGCTCAGCCCGCCCGCATCCGCAGGCGCCGTGCCGGCAGCGCCGCCGAGAGCCGGCGCAGCCGCGCCGCCACGACGGCGTTGAAGGCCCGCACCCGGTTGCCCTGGGTGGCGACGACGAGCGAGAGCACGATCGCGAGCAGCGGCACGAGGTAGACCGCCGCGACGGCGCCCTGGCTGCGCACCGCCGCGCTCGAGGCGGCGAAGCCCGCGATGCGAAGGGCCACCACGGCGGTGATCGCGCCCACCACCGCCAGACCGCGCCCCTGGCGGGTGGTGCGGGGATCGCCGAGCGCCGCGAAGGCGATCAGGCCGAGGGCCAGGGGATAGAGCCAGGACGACAGCCTGTCGTGCAGCTCGGCCCGGAAGCGGCCCTTGGTGAGCTTGTAGTAGGTCTCGTTCGGGTTCGGGAACAGCAGCTGCACGGTCGAGCGCTCGCGCGGCTTGTAGATCGTGTCGGCGTCCGGCGGCGTGAAGGCCGCGAGGTCGACGGCGTAGCGCTGGAAGGTGATGATCGAGGAATCCCGGCTGTTGGGCTGCTGGCGGTGGATGCTGCCCTTCTCCAGCACCAGGTAGGTCTGCCCGTCGAGGTCGACCGCCTGGCCGCGCTCGGCGAGGTAGACCACCGTCTTACCCACCTCGCGCCGGTCCTGCATGAAGATGCCGAGCAGCGCCCCGTTCGGCGCCCGCTCGCGGAAATGGAAGGTGATCCCGCTGTCGAGGCTGGTGAATTGCCCCTCCTTGACCACGTTGGCGATGAAGTCGCCGCGCACCCGGGTGAGCACGTCGCGCAGCTCCTGGAAGCTCGACGGCATCACCTGGATGGTCAGGAAGCCGATCGCCGCGCTGACGATCAGCGCCAGCGTCAGGAACGGCCGCATCAGGTGGCGCGGCGACATGCCGGCCGCGCTCATCACGATCAGCTCGGAATCGCCGTTGAGCTTGTTGAGCGCGTAGACCACCGCGATGAACAGCGCGACCGGCGCGATCACGGTGATCAGGGTCGGCAGCGACAGCCCGGTGATCAGGAAGAAGATCAGCAGGGTCTGGCCCTTCGCGGTGATCAGGTCGAGCTCGCGCAGGGCCTGCGTCACCCAGATCACGCCGGTGAGGCCGATCAGGCACGACAGGAACGCCCCGAGGGCGATGCGGAAGATGTATCGCTCGATCTGCTTCATCGGCCGGCTGCGGTCGGGCCCCCTCCCGCGTCGATGCTGGTTAGGCGCCGCCCGCCGGCCGCACAAGCACCGGCTGCCCTCAAGCGCCCGAAGTGCGGCCTTTTGCGGGCGGGCGCGGTCGGCCCGCCACACCCGGCCGCGTTGCGCTCGCGGGCGTCCCCCCGCTACACAGGACCGGCGCGGCGCCCCTCGAGAGGCGCGCGATCCAGAAGACGGGACGAAAGCAACGCCATGGCGGACGGCATCAGCATCGAGATCGAATCCCTCGCGACGGCCAAGCCCGGCGGGGCCGGCGGCGACCTCGTGCTGTTCGTGGGCGAGGACCTCGCCCTGTCGCCGCGGGCGGCCGAGATCGCCGGTCCCGGCGCCGCCGACCTGGTGGCGCGGGCCGCCGCCGCCGAGCGCTTCAAGGGCAAGGCCGCGAGCGCCCTCGTGATCGCCGCCCCGGCCGGTCTGGCGGCCGAGCGCCTGGTGGTGGTCGGCACCGGCAGCGAGGAGCAGGCCGCCCGCGACTGGGCGACCCTCGGCGGCTTCACGGCGGGCAAGATCGGCAGCCGTTCGGCCTCGGTGGTGCTCGAATGGCCCGGCACCGCCCCGGGCTCGGACGAGGTCGCGGCGTTCTCGCTGGGCGCGCGCCTGCGCACCTACAAGTTCGACCGCTACAAGAGCAAGAAGACGCCCGAGGGCGAGGAGGCCGGCGGGGCCGGGCGCCTGACCCTGCTGGTGCCGGAGAATGCGGGTCTCAAGAAGGCGTTGCGCGGGGCCGAGGGGCTGGCCGAGGGCGTGATCCTCGCCCGCGAGCTCGTCAACGAGCCGCCGAACGTCCTCGACCCGGAAGAGTTCGCCCGCCGCGCCGAGGCGCTGGAGAAGCTCGGCGTCGAGATCGAGATCCTCGACGAGAAGGATATGAAGAAGCTCGGCATGCGGGCGCTGCTCGCGGTCGCGCAGGGCTCGGCCAAGGAGGCCCGGGTCGTCATCATGCGCTGGAACGGGGCCGAGGACGCCGACGAGGCGCCGGTGGCCTTCATCGGCAAGGGCGTGACCTTCGATTCCGGCGGCGTCTCCATCAAGGGGAGCGGCGGCATGGAGGACATGAAGGGCGACATGGCGGGCGCCGCCTGCGTGGTCGGCCTGATGCACGCGCTCGCCAGCCGCAAGGCCAAGGTGAACGCGCTCGGCGCCATCGGCCTCGTCGAGAACATGCCCGACGGCAAGGCGCAGCGCCCGGGCGACATCGTCACCTCGATGTCGGGCCAGACGATCGAGATCATCAACACCGACGCGGAAGGGCGCCTGGTGCTCGCCGACGTGCTCTGGCACGTCCAGCAGACCTACAAGCCCCGCTTCATGATCGACCTCGCGACCCTGACCGGCGCGATCCTGGTGGCGCTCGGCCAGGAATTCGCCGGCATGTTCTCCAACAACGACGAGCTGGCCCAGCGCCTCTCGGCGGCCGGCGAGGCCACCGGCGAGAAGGTGTGGCGGATGCCGCTGGCGCCGGGCTTCGACAAGCTGATCGAGTCGAAGTTCGCCGACATGAAGAACACCGGCGGCCGCCACGGCGGCTCGGCCACGGCAGCGCAGTTCCTCAAGCGCTACGTCAACGACGTGCCGTGGATCCATCTCGACATCGCCGGCGTCGGGATGGGCTCGCCGGCCTCCGAGATCAACCGCTCCTGGGGCTCGGGCTGGGGCGTGCGCCTGCTCGACCGGCTCGTGCGCGACCACTACGAGGCGTGAGCACCGCCTCCGGTGCCCTCCCGAGCACCGCTCCCGCGACCTCCGGCGGCGGGCGCTTCGTGGCGCTCGTCCCGCTCGCCGCAGCCCTGGCGGCGGTGGCGCTCGCCGCCGCCGCGGGAGTGACACAACGCGGCCTCGACGCGGCGGGGTTCGGCCAATGGGCCTACGGCTTCTTCGCCGACCGCTACCCGCTGTTCTTTTCCGCCGTCGCGTACGGCGCGGCGCGGGTCGCGCTGCTGCCCGTCGCTGCGCCAGGGTGGCGCGGCTGGCTCGGCGCGCTCCTCGGCCTCGCCCTGGTCCTCGGCCTGTCGCTCCACCCGACCTATGGCGGGCTGGTGCTGCGGGCCGGTTTCTCGGTCGGCGGCGTCGCCTTCCTGTCGGGCCAGACGATGACCGTGTCCCACATCCTCGGGGCCGCGGTCGCCGCGATCGTGCTCGGCAGCGCGCTGGCCGTCGCCGTGCTCGTCGCCCGCGGCCTGCCGCGGCGCGGCACCCGGCTTCGCGCCCTCGGACGGGGAGCCCTGCGCGTCCTCGCCCTCGCCTGGGCCCTGTGGCTGCTGGCTTCGGCCCGGGATCTCGGCCTGTCGGGTTTCCCGCGCCTGCCGCTCGGGGGGCAGGCACCGCTGGCGCTGGGTCTCGTCCTGGCGGCGTTCCTGCCCCACGCCGCCCTGAGCGTGCTCGCCCCGGGGTCGGCCGGAACCCGGCGCTCGGTTGAAACGACCCCGGGGAGGCGCTAACCCGGAGCCAAGCCGGGGCCCGTCGAGGCATCCGGCATCGGGGAGGGTGGAGTTCATGGGCAAGGGGCCGAGCGCGATGGAACCGAACACCCCGCCGCGGCCCTGGCTCGCCGCCTATCCGACCGGCGTCCCGGCGGAGATCGAGGCCGACCGTCTCGGCACCCTGGTCGAGCTGATCGAGACCAGCGCGCAGCGTTTCGCCGACCGCCCGGCGGTCACCTGCTTCGGCGCCTCCCTGACCTATGCCGCCCTGCGGCGCGAGGGCGCGGCGGTGGCGGCTTGGCTGCAGGCGCAAGACATCGGCAAGGGCGACCGGGTCGCCATCATGATGCCGAACGTGCCGGCCTTCCCGGTCGCGCTCGTCGGCGCGCTCCTCGCCGGCGCCACGGTCGTCAACGTCAACCCGCTCTACACCCCGCGCGAGCTGACCCACCAGCTGCGCGATGCCGGCGCGCGGGTGCTCTTCGTCCTGGAGAACTTCTGTCACACCGTCGCCGAGGCGCTGCCGGAGCTGCCCGGCCTGGAGCGGGTGGTGGTGGCGGGCGCCGGCGACGGGCTCGGGCTGAAGGGGGCGCTCGTCACGCTGGTGGCGCGCCACGTCAAGAAGGCGGTGCCGCCTTTCGAGCTGCCGGCCTCGCGCCGCACGGCCTTCAAGGCGGTGCTCGCCACCGGTCGCAAGGCGAGCTTCCGGCCGGTCGCGGTCGGGCCCGACGACCTCGCCTTCCTGCAATATACCGGCGGCACCACCGGCGTGTCGAAGGGGGCGATGCTCACGCACCGCAACGTCGCCGCCAACGTCGAGCAGAGCCGGGTGTGGTTCGGCATGCGCGACGACGAGGGTCCGGGCCGGGTGATGGTCACGGCGCTGCCGCTCTATCACATCTTCGCGCTGACGTGCTGCTGCTTCTTCATGATGCGGCTCGGCGCCTGCTGCCTGCTGGTGCCGAACCCGCGCGACATCCCGGGCTTCGTGACGCTCCTGCGCAAGAGCCGCTTCACCAACCTGTCGGGCGTCAACACCCTGTTCAACGCCCTGCTCAACCACCCCGACATCGACAAGGTCGACTGGTCGCGGCTCGAATATTCGATCGCGGGCGGCATGGCGATGCAGGCGCCGGTGGCCCGGCGCTGGAAGACGACCACCGGCAAGCCGGTGATCGAGGGCTACGGCCTGTCCGAGACCTCGCCGGTGGTCTCGATCAACCCGCCGGCCCTGCACGACTGGTCGGGCACGATCGGCTACCCGGTGCCCTCGACGGAGGTCTGCATCCGCGACGCCGCGGGCACCACCCTGCCGGTCGGCCAGCCCGGCGAGCTCTGCGTGCGCGGGCCGCAGGTGATGGCCGGCTACTGGGGCCGGTCCGACGAGACCGCCCGGGCGATGACCCCGGACGGCTTCTTCCGCACCGGCGACGTCGCCCTGATCGAGCCCGACGGGCAGGTCCGCATCGTCGACCGGATGAAGGACATGATCCTGGTCTCCGGATTCAACGTCTATCCGAACGAGGTCGAGGACGTGCTCGCCGCCCATCCGGGCGTGGTCGAGGTGGCGGTGGTGGGCGAGCCCTCGGCCGAGACCGGCGAGAGCGTCGTCGCCCACGTGGTGCGCCGCGACCCCGACCTGACGGCGGAGGCCCTGCGCCTCCACGCCCGCGAGAGCCTGACCGCCTACAAGGTGCCCCGCCGCTTCGTCTTCCGCGACAGCCTGCCGAAGACCAATGTCGGCAAGGTGCTGCGGCGCGCCCTGCGGGACGGGGAGGCGATGGGGTAGCGCGGCCCTCCGAGCCCTCCTTCCCCCGCTGCGGGGGAGGGGTCGGCGTCGCGCCCTCTTACGTCACCGTGATCGGCATCTCCTCGGTCTGCGAGAACCCGTTGTCCCCCGTCCAGGTGAAGCGCAGCGTGCCGGTCTTCGTCGCCACGGTGGTGAAGGTCAGGTAGGGGTTCGCCGCGCTCGCCGGGGACAGCTCGGCGCGAAACACCTCGTCGCCGTCGTAGGTACAGACGAACTCCGTGATGATGTTGCGCGGGATCAGGCGGCCGTCCGGGCCGGGGCGGTAGCCGGTCTCCATCGGGTGCGAGATCAGGGTCTTGATCTCGATCACCGCGCCCGCCCCGGCGGTCTTCGGCAGGTTGATGAGGGCGCGGGCCATCGTCACGATCCTTCCACGCAGGCCGCCAGCGTCACGATCGCGTCCGCGGTGGCCGACCAGTAGGTGCCGTCCCGCATCTCGGCGATGGCCGTGATGGTCTGGGAATCGGCCAGGCGAATCCGGGTATTGACCGCGGCGCGGCCGGCGCGCGGTCCCAGATGCAGCGTGACGACGTGCGGCTGCGGGTTCTTGTCGTTGAACACCGCGATGCGACGGACGAAGTCGGTCTCGCTCATCGGGCTCTCGACGGTGACGGCGAGCGGCACGGTGTTGCCGTTCTCGACCAGCGGCGGCATGTCGAGGTGGATGCGCCCGGTCCGGATCGGCGCGCCGCCGGTGAAGCGGCGGATCGCCTCCACGGTGGCCTCCCGGGTCGGCCGGATGATCGCGGCTTTGCCCGGGCGCACCAGCGCCACGGTGAGCAGGCCGGCGCCCCCGGCGAGGATCGTGCGGCGGTCGAGCACGGCCGTCATGGCGTCGCGGATCCTCCCTTCAGGGTGACGAGGTAGGCGATCACGTCCTCGATCTCGCCCGCCTCCAGCACCGGCCGGTCGCGCCACGCGGCCGCGACCCGGATGCCGTCGGTCCGGTAATAGGAGGGCATCAGGGTCGCGGGGTTCAAGACGCGTCCGTCGACGAGACGCAGCCGCAACTGGCCTTCGGAGAGCCGCGCGCCGACCTCCGCGAGATCGGGCCCGAGATCGCCGGCCGGCGCTATGCCGCCGAGGCCGGTATGGCAGAGCGGGCACAGGCCCTTGCGGGTGTCGGTGGCGATGGCCCGCCCGCGCGCGGCGTCGCCGGTGCGGCCCCCGAGCGGGTCGGGGATCGCGTCGCCGACGATGGTCGCGGGCGCGAGCGCCGTCTGGGACAGGGCGAGGAGCACGGCCAGCCCCCGCCTCACCCGAACACCGCGGCGGTGATGGTGCGGTACCACTCCTCTGCGTAGACCGCCTCCTTCTCGCGCACGGCGTCCGGCGCGTCGACCGGGCTAGTGCCCCCGGCGCCCTCGACGTCGGCCAGCACGCCGTTCGCCGGATGGTAGACCCCGGCGACCGAGATGCCGTAGCCGGGCGCGACCAGGCTGTAGCAGGTGTTGATCAGCTTCGGCGGCTCCGGCGTCCGCCCGGCCAGAAGATCGATCACCGCCTCGGCGCAGACCTTGGCCTGCGCGTTCGCCGCGAAGGCGGATTTCGGCATCGCCCCGGCGATGGCGGCGTCGCCGACGACGTGGATGCCCGCCACCAGCCGCGATTCGAAGGTGATGGGGTCGATCGGGCACCAGCCCGAGCGGTCGGCGACGCCGGCCGCGCTCGCGATGGGGGCTGCCCGCTGGGGCGGGATGATGCAGGCGACGTCGGCCTTGTACGTCTCGAAGTCGGTGGCGACCGTCATCGCCTTCACGTCGACCGAGGAGACCTGTCCTCCGGCGGCGAGCGGCACGTAGTCCAGGATGCCCGGATAGAGCGCCGCCCAGGCCTGCTGAAACAGCTTCTGCTTCGAGAAGGTGTCCTTGGCGTCGAGCACGATCAGCTTGGCGCGCGGTTTGCGGGTCTTGAGGTAGTGGGCGATCAGGCTCGCCCGCTCGTAGGGCCCGGGCGGGCAGCGATAGGGGTTGCCCGGCACCGCCAGCACCACCGTGCCGTTCTCGGGCATCGCGGCGAGCTTTCGCGCCAGCAATTCGGTCTGCGCGCCCGCCTTCCAGGCATGCGGCATCACCTCGGCGGCGGCCGCGTCGTAGCCCGATAGCGCGTCGAAGCGGAGCGCGATGCCGGGCGAGAGGATCAGCCGGTCGTAATCGAGGCTGGTGCCGTCGGCAAGCCGGACCCGGCGCGCCGCCCCGTCGATGGCCTCGGCGCTGGTGCGGGCGAGCGTCACCCCGCTCGCCCGCAAGGCGTCGTAGCCGAAGGCCTGCGCCGACATCGGCCGCAGGCCCGCGATCACCTCGTTGCTGAACGGGCAGGCCCAGTAGGTCTCCGACGGCTCGATGAGCGTGACGGCGTGGCCGGCCCGGTGCAGGACCCGCGCCGCGGTGGCGCCGCCGAAGCCGCCGCCGACCACGACGACGCGCCCGCGCGCGCCCTGCGCCAGGGCGGGACGGGGCAGGGCGGCGGCGGCGAGCCCCGCCAGCAGCGCGCGACGGCCGAGTTTCGTCACTGGCCGCCTCCCGCGATCCAGGCGGCGATCGCCCGGCTCTCGTCGTCGGAAAAGCCCTTGGCGATGCGGTTCATCACCGTGGCCGGGCGGGCGCCCGACCGGAAGGCGGAAAGCGACGCCGCGATGTCCTCGGCCGAGTGGCCGGCAAGGCTCGGCACCGCCCCGCCGGGGGCGCCGTGGCAGCCAGAACAGGACGAGGCGCCCGGCGGCGAAGCCGCCGCCGGGGTGGTGGCGAGGAGAACGAGGAGGAGCGAGGCCCTCACGCGCGCTTCAGGTCCGTGTGGCGCGCCGGGATCTGGCGCACCCGCTTGCCGGTGGCGGCGAAGACCGCGTTGAGCACGGCGGGGGCCGCCACTGCGATCGTCGGCTCGCCGACGCCGCCGATGAAGCCGCCGGACGGCATCAGGATCGCCTCGACCTTCGGCATCTCGTCGAGGCGCAGGACGGGATAGGAATCGAAGTTGGTCTGCTCGATCCGCCCGTCCTTCACCGTGCACTCGCCGTAGAGCGCCGCCGACAGGCCGTACACGAAGGAGCCGGCGACCTGCGCCTCGATCTGCTGCGGGTTGATCGCCACGCCCGGATCGGTGGCGGCGACGATGCGGTAGACCTTGATCTTGCCGTCGTCGGCGACCGAGACCTCCGCGGCGGCGGCCACGTAGCTGCCGAAGCCCATGATCTGGGCGAGGCCCCGGTGCACGCCCGCGGCCGGCTTGGTGTCCCAGCCGATCCGCTCGGCCACCGCGTTCAGCACGGCGAGGTGCTTGGGGTGTTTCTCCATCAGCTTGCGCCGGAAGGCGAGCGGGTCCTTTCCTGCCGCGTGCGCCACCTCGTCGAGGAAGCATTCGAGGTAGATCGCGTTCGGGTTGGTGTTCACCCCGCGCCAGAAGCCCGGAATGATCGGCGGGTTGCGCATCGCGTGGTCGATGAGGAGGTTTGGGATCGTGTAGCCGATCGCGGCCTCCGCCCCGCCCGGGTTGAGCCCCTGGAACACCACCGGGTCCTTGCCGTCCGGCGCCAGCCGTCCCGGGATGATGCCGGCCAGGATCGACTGGCCGGAGATCCGCATGTGCAGGCCGGTGAGGTTGCCCCCTTCGTCGAGGGCCGCGCGCATCCGGCACTGGGTGACCGGGTGGTAGCGGCCGTGGGTCATGTCCTCCTCGCGGGTCCAGATCAGCTTGACCGGGGTCCCGGGGAGTTCCTTCGCGATCAGGACCGCCTGGCGCACCCAGTCGTGGGTGGCGCCGCGCCGGCCGAAGCCGCCGCCGAGATGGATCTTGGTGACGTCGCATTGCCGCGCCGAGAGGCCGGCCGCCTCGGCCGTCGCGGCGAGCGCGGCCTCGCCGTTCTGGGTCGGGGTCCAGACCTCGCAGCGTTCCGGCGTCCAGCGCGCCGTGGCGTTCATCGGCTCCATCGTGGCGTGGTTCTGGAACGGGTAGGCGTAGGTCGCCTCGACCACCTTGGCCGCGCCCTTCAGCGCTGCGCCCGCGTCGCCGGCCTTGTTGCCGACGAAGGCCTCGGAGGCATCGAGCCCCTCCTTCAGCGTCGCGGCGATCGTCTCGCTCGACACCTTGGCGTTCGGGCCCTCGTCCCAGACGATCTGGAGCGCTTCGACGGCCTGCTTGGCGCGCCAGAACGTGTCGGCCACCACCGCCACCGCGCTGTCGCCGACCCGCACGACCTTGCGCACGCCGGGCATCTTTTCGACCGCCGCGGCGTCGACGCTCTTCACCGTGCCGCCGACGACCGGGCAGTCGCGGATCGCGGCGTTGAGCATGCCCGGCAGCTTGAGATCGATGCCGTAGACCTGCGAGCCGTCGGTCTTCTCCAGCGTGTCGAGGCGCTTCACCGGGTGGCCGGCGATCGTCCAGTCCTTCGGGTCCTTGAGCGGCACATCCTTGGGCACCTCCATCCGTCCGGCGGCGGCCGCCACCTTGCCGAAGGTGGTGGAGCGACCGGACGCCGGATGGTGGATCACGCCCTTCTCGACCCGGCACTCGCCGGGCGAAACCTTCCACTCCGCGGCGGCGGCCGCGACCAGCATGGTGCGGGCGGCCGCGCCCCCCTGGCGCACGGCGACGTAGGATTCGCGGATGCCGCGGCTGCCGCCGGTGGAGAAATCGCCCCAGGCGCGGTTGCGGGCGAGGTTCTGGCCCGGGGTCGGGTACTCGGTGGTGACGCGGGCCCAGTCGCAGCCGAGCTCTTCGGCGACGAGCTGGGCGAGGCCGGTGAGCGTGCCCTGGCCCATTTCCGAGCGGGCGATGCGGATCACCACGGTCTCGTCCGGGCGCACCACCACCCAGGCGTTGATCTCCGGGGTGGCGGCATCGGGCGCCGCGGCGGCGCCGGGCAGGTCGAAGCCGAGCGCGAGGCCGCCGGCCGCGGCGGCGGAGCCGGCGAGGAAGAAGCGGCGGGACAGGGCGGGGAAGGCGGTGTCGGTCATCAAAGCCTCCCTCAGCCGCGGCCGGTCTCGCCGCCCTCGGCGGCGAGGGTGATGCCGGCGAGCACCCGGTTGTAGGTGCCGCAGCGGCAGATATTGGTGATCTCCTGGCGGATCTCGGCCTCGCTGGGCTTACGGTTCTGCGCCAGCAGGGCGGCGGCCGCCATGATCATGCCCGACTGGCAGAACCCGCATTGCGGCACGTCGAGCGCGGCCCAGGCCTTCTGCACCGGATGCGAACGGTCGGGGCTCAGGCCCTCGATGGTGACGATCTTCTGTCCCGGCTCGACGCCGGAGACCGGCAGCGAGCAGGACCGCACCGCCTGCCCGTCGATATGGACCGTGCAGGCGCCGCACTGCGCGATGCCGCAGCCGTACTTGGTGCCGGTGAGACCGACCTGCTCGCGGATCACCCAGAGCAGCGGCGTGTCGGGCTCGGCCTCGACCTCGCGCACGGAGCCGTTCACGGTCAGGCGTATCATGGGCGCTTCCGTTCGGGTTGTCCGGCGCCGAGCGACGCCGTGGGGAGAGGGCAGCCGCGTGGGGCGCAGCCGGGGGCGTTGTCTCGCACCTTTTAGCGATAACAACTTCGCGGCGGCCGGCTGTGTCTGTCAATTGACGGATGCGCGAGCGGGGTGCGGTCAACCGTGGATCGCGTGCCTTCGCGGGCCGGGCCTGATAGTGTGGCAGGATCGTTTCACGCCGCGAGCAGCGTTTGACCCTCCACGTCACGCCCGACAGCCCGCTCCCCCGCCGCTTCACGGCCGGCGACCTGCGGCTGATGCTGGAATCCGGGATCCTGCGCGAGGACGAGCGGATCGAACTCCTGGACGGCGAGCTGGTCGAGATGGCGGCGAAGGGCTTCGCGCATGACGTCGTGAAGAACGCGCTGATGCGCCGTCTCGTCCCGGCGCTCCCGGACACGATCTATCTCGGCATCGAGAGCACGCTCCAGCTTCGGCCGAGCCTGCTGGAGCCGGATCTTCTGCTCGCGCCGATGAGCGCCCACAGCGCCTCGCCCGAGGGGTTCTGCACCATCTCGGGTTCCGAGATCCTGCTGGTGATCGAGGTGGCGGCCTCCAGCCTCGCCTACGAACGGGGCCGCAAGGCGGCGCTCTCCGCGCGGCACGGGGTGCGGGAATACTGGGTGATCGACGCGCAGGAGCGCACGGCGAGCGTCCATCGCGAACCGGCGGCGGCGGGCTACCGGGACGTGGCGGAGCTGCCCCGGGAGGTGATCCTGCGGCCGCAGGCGGATGCGCTCACGGCGCTCGGCGTGCCGCTCGCGGCACTCGGCTGACGCGCCTTACGTCCGCTCCGCCACCGTCTTGCCGCCGTGCTTCTGGCGCAGGGCGTCGATCTGCTCCTCGGCCTGGCGGAAGGCGGCGAGGCTCGGGCCGGTCAGCTCGCGGGCGCTCGGCAGGCGGATCTTCATCGGGTCGACGAAACGGCCGTTGATCGCGACCTCGTAATGGACGTGCGGGCCGGTCGAGAGGCCGGTGGTGCCGACCGCGCCGATCACCTGGCCGAGGCGCACCCGGGCGCCGGGGGCGATGCCGCGGGCGATCCGGGCCATGTGGTTGTAGGCGGTGGTGTAGCCGTTGGCGTGCTGGATCTCGACCCGGTTGCCGTAGCCCGACCGGGCCCCGGCCGACACGATGGTGCCGTCGCCGGTCGCCATGATCGGGGTGCCGCGGGTCGCCGCCCAGTCGACGCCGTTATGGGGCCGCGAATAACCGAGGATCGGGTGCAGGCGCAGGCCGAAGGGCGAGGAGATCCGCCCCTCGGCGACCGGCCGGCGCATCAGGAATTTCTGGCTCGAGCGGCCGTTCGGGTCGAGGTAGTCGACCTCGGACGTGCCCGGCACCCGGTAGCGGTACAGGCCGTAGATCTCGTCGTGGACGCGCAGGCCCACGTAGAGCAGCTCGGGCCGGGCATCCTCGTCCTCGGTGAAGAACAGCTCGGCCCGGTCGCCCGCGCCGGTGCGCTGCTGGAGGTCGGTGGAGGTGGCGAGCGCCATCACCATCTCCTCGATGATCGGGCGCGGCACGCCGTTCTTGAGCGCGGTGCCATAGAGGCTCTCGTACAGGGTGACGCCGGATTCCTCGTCGTTGTCCTGCGCGGCGCCCGGCCGGGGCGGGGCCACCGAGACGAAGCCGCCGCGGTCGTTGGCCGCCACGATCTCCTGGATGCCGTCCTCGCCGTAGAGGGTGACCCGGGCGATGCCGCGGCTCTCGCCGCCCCCGGCCTTCGCCTCGTGGTCGCCCTCCGGCGCGATCAGGAGGCGGACGTGCTGGCCCTCGGACAAATCGGTCCGCGCCCGCTCGCTCAGGGCCGCCGTCAGGGCGGCGAGCCGGGCCGGGCCGGCGCCGTTGCGCTTGAGGAGGTCGGCGAGGCTCTGGTCCTTGCCCAGCACCAGGTCGCGCTCCTCGAACAGGCGACGGCCGGCCTCCTCGCCCGCGGTCGCCGTCTCGGCGATCTCGGTCAGGTTCTCGGGCAGGATCCGCACCTCGATATTGCGGAACCGCGCCTCCGGCCCGGCCTCGTCCGGGACGGCCGCCGGCCGCAGGGCGCGGGAGAGCAGGCCCTCGGCCGGGAAGGCCGGCGGCAGCGCGCCGTTGGCGAGGGTCTGGGTCTCGGCCACCATCGCGTCGACCTCGGCGTCCGACAGGGCCGGGGCATCCGCCTCCAGCGGCGCCTCGGCGAGCGGGCTGCGCACCAGGGTCACGGCGGTCTCGGCCGGGTCGGAATCGCCCTCCTGGGCCGGCGGCGCCTCGATCCGGGCGCCGCGCAGGGGATCGAAGGGCGGCACCGGCACGTCGGGCGCGCGCAAGGGGAGCTCGGTGGCGATCTGCACGTAGGAGTGGACGCGGATCACCTCGCGCTCGCCGGCGCGCTCGCTCATCGGCGCCTTGAAGGCGGTCTTGGCCGCCACGATCATCTCGTCGCGCACCAGCCGGTCGCCCTTGCGGGCCGCGTCGCCCGCGCCGCCGTCGCCGTGGGACGGCACCGCACGCTCCGGCGGCACCGGCACGATGCCGTCCACGGAGGCGAGCGAGAGCGCGAGGCCGATGAGGCCGGCACCGGCGACGGCGGTGAGCAGGCTGCCGGCGAGCCAGCGCAGGTTCAGCGCCTGGCGGGGGGGCGAGGCGGGACCGGAGAGGGAAGGGGCGTCGGCGAACACGGAGGACGAATCGGGCCTTGGCGGTGGGACCCGCCCTTGGCGCCGAAACCGTGACCGTTTTGAGACCCGGCCCGCGACCCTACTCGGCCGCCGCCCGGGGCGCGTAGCCCAGCCGCCCGTTCAGCTCGGCGATGAGCTCCGCCGCCGCTTCCGCGATCACGGTGCCGGGCGGGAAGATCGCCGAGGCGCCGGCCTGGCGGAGCGCCGCGAAGTCGCCCGGCGGGATCACGCCGCCGACCACGATCATCACGTCGGGGCGCCCCGCCTCGTCGAGGGCGCGCTTGAGTTCCGGCACCAGCGTCAGGTGGCCGGCGGCGAGCGACGAGACGCCGACGATGTGGACGTCGTTCTCCACCGCCTGGCGCGCCGCCTCCTCGGGGGTGGCGAAGAGCGGCCCGATATCGACGTCGAAGCCGAGATCGGCGAAGGCCGACGCGATGACCTTCTGGCCGCGATCGTGCCCGTCCTGGCCCATCTTGGCGACGAGGATGCGGGGACGGCGCCCGTCCGACTCCTCGAAGGCCTCGACCAGCCCGCGCACCCGCTCGACCGCCGCCGACATGCCGCCCATCTCCCGCTTGTAGACGCCCGAGATCGCCCGGATCTCGGCCCGGTGCCGGCCCCAGGCCCGCTCCAGGGCCTCCGAGATCTCGCCGACCGTGGCCTTGGCCCGCGCCGCCTCGACGGCGAGCGCGAGCAGGTTGCCGGAGCCCTTGGCCGCCTCGGTGAGCGCGGCGAGCCGCGCCTCGACCGCCTGCGCGTCGCGCTCGCCGCGCAGGCGCTTCAGCTTGTCGATCTGGAGCGTGCGGACGTTGCCGTTGTCGACCCGCAGGAGGTCGATCGCCCGGTCGCCGTCGGGCTTGAAGCGGTTGACGCCGACGATGACCTGCTGGCCCGAATCGATCCGGGCCTGGGTGCGGGCCGCCGCCTCCTCGATGCGCAGCTTCGGGATGCCGGCCTCGATGGCCTTCGCCATGCCCCCTAACGCTTCGACCTCGCGGATATGGGCCGAGGCCCGGGCGACGAGGTCCTGGGTCAGCCGCTCGACGTAGTAGGAGCCGCCCCACGGATCGATGATCCGGGTGGTGCCGCTCTCCTGCTGCAGGAAGAGCTGGGTGTTACGGGCGATGCGGGCCGAGAAGTCGGTCGGCAACGCCAGCGCCTCGTCGAGCGCGTTGGTGTGGAGCGACTGCGTTCCCCCTTGCGTCGCCGCCATCGCCTCCACGCAGGTCCGGGTGACGTTGTTGAACACGTCCTGCGCCGTCAGCGACCATCCGCTCGTCTGCGAGTGGGTGCGGAGCGCCAGCGACTTGTCGGATTTCGGCGAGAAGTCCTTGACGAGGGAGGCCCAGAGCAGGCGCGCCGCCCGCATCTTGGCCACCTCCATGAAGAAGTTCATCCCGATCGCCCAGAAGAACGACAGGCGGGGAGCGAACTTGTCGATGTCGAGCCCCGCCGCCATCCCGGCGCGGATGTACTCGACGCCGTCGGCGAGCGTATAGGCGAGTTCGAGGTCCTGCGTCGCTCCGGCCTCCTGCATGTGGTAGCCGGAGATCGAGATCGAGTTGAACTTCGGCATGTGGGCCGAGGTGTAGGCGAAGATGTCAGAGATGATCCGCATCGACCCGGCCGGCGGGTAGATGTAGGTGTTGCGGACCATGAACTCCTTGAGGATGTCGTTCTGGATCGTGCCGGCGAGCTTTTCCGGGGCTACGCCCTGCTCCTCGGCGGCGACGATGTAGAGCGCCAGCACCGGCAGCACCGCGCCGTTCATCGTCATCGACACGGTCATCTCGTCGAGGGGGATCCCCGAGAAGAGCGTCCGCATGTCGTAGATCGAATCGATCGCGACGCCCGCCATGCCGACATCGCCCGAGACCCGCGGATGATCGGAATCGTAGCCGCGGTGGGTCGCGAGGTCGAAGGCGACCGACAGGCCCTTCTGCCCGGCCGCCAGGTTGCGGCGGTAGAAGGCGTTCGAATCCTCGGCCGTGGAGAAGCCGGCATATTGCCGGATCGTCCACGGCTGGGTCGCATACATCGTCGGATAGGGCCCGCGCAGGAACGGCGCGATGCCCGGATAGGAGCCCGCGAGATCGAGGCCCTCCCGGTCCTGCGGCCCGTACGCCGCCTTCACCGGGATGCCCTCGGGCGTCATCCACGGCTCGGCGACCGACGCGGCGGCGCTCGCGGCCGCGGCCGGCGCGAAGGCGATTTCCGAGAAATCCGGGATGCGGGTCATCGGCCTGCGGCTCTCGTTGCTGGCGTTCCTTGATCGGAACTTATAGGCGCGGGTCCGCCCGCGGCCAATGGGCGGAAGGTCGAGGGGTGGCGCGCCTCAGGGCGTCTCCGAGCCTCCGGCGATCCGCTCGCGGGCCCGTGCCCGGGCCCAGTCCCGGCGCCGCTGGTCGGCTTTCGCGTCGGCGGCTTCCCGCTCCGCAGGGACGGTGGCGTAGAAGTCCGCGACCGCCGCGCCGCCATGGATGCGCTGGCCGCGCCCCGCCTCGTGCCGCAACCGCCAGCAGCCGAGCGCCTGGCGCTCGCCGTCGCTGCGGGCGCGGGTGCAGGCCTCCGCCCGGTTCTGGCGGGGAGAGGCTTCGGTCGCGCTCGCGGGGACGATCGGCGAGAGCGGCGCGGCGAGGGCGAGGAGGGCGAGGAGGCAATGGGACAGCGACGGCTTGCGGAGCATTCCGGACCTTTCGTATGGGGAAGGCCTCGAGCCTAGAGACCCCGCCCCATGCCTGCAACCTTGCCGGGTCCTCCGGTCCCGGCGCCACTCGACGGTGACGCGAGGGCACCGGACAGCGCGGCTCTGGGCGCCGCTCGCGCGCCTGTCCGCCCGGGATGCGCGCCTGGGAGAATGGGCGCGGGCGCGCGGCCCGGTGGCGGCGGGCGTCTACGAATTCCTGCGCTTCGGCGTGAAGCAGGGCTGGGCCTGCCTGTTCGGCGGGGCGCTGTGCGGGCTCCTGATCCTCACCCACTTGCTCTACCCGGCCGGCGCGCCGCTCGCCCGCTACGATTTTCTGACGCTCGCGGCGGTCGCCATCCAGGTCGCGATGCTGGCCTTCCGGCTTGAGACCTGGGAGGAGGCCAAGGTCATCCTGGTCTTCCACGTCGTCGGCACCGCCATGGAGCTGTTCAAGACCAGGATGGGCTCGTGGATCTATCCCGAGCCGAGCCTCCTGCGCCTGGGCGGCGTGCCGCTCTTCACGGGCTTCCTGTATGGCAGCGTCGGCTCCTACCTCGCCCGGGTCTGGCGCCTGTTCGACTTCCGCTTCACCCGCCACCCGCCGCTCTGGACGCTCGCGATCCTGTCGCTGGCGATCTACGCCAACTTCTTCACCCAGCACGTCGTCGCCGACCTGCGCTCCGTCCTGTTCGCGGCGGCCGCCCTCCTGTTCGGCCCGGCGGTGATCCACTTCAAGGTGTGGCGGGTCCACCGGCGGATGCCGCTGTTGCTGGGCCTCCTTCTCGTGACGCTGTTCATCTGGTTTGCCGAGAACATCGGCACGGCGACGCGGGGCTGGATCTACCCGCACCAGGCCGCCAGCTGGGCCGCGGTGTCGCCGCAGAAATTCGGCTCGTGGTTCCTCCTGATGATCATTTCCTACACCCTGGTGGCCGTCGTCAGCCGGCCCAGGCACGTCGCGGCCGGCAGGGCGATTGACGCCGTGCCGGCCCGGCCCACTTGCCCTAGGGCAGGCCCCGCCCCGGCGAGGTCCATCACGGAGTGAGACAACCGGTGCCCGATCGCTTCCTGAGGATCGCCGTCGCGGCGGCCCTGGTGCTGCTCGCCCTCTTCGTGGCGCAGCCCTACGTGACGAGCCTCATGTTCTCGGCCGAGGCGCCGCGGGCGGTGACGGCGCGGGGCGACCTCGCCCCCGCCGAGGCCTCGACCGTGGCGCTGTTCGAGCGTGCCGCCCCCTCGGTGGTCTACGTCTTCGCCAAGCCGCGCCAGGGCATGATCTCCTTCGATCCCGAGACCGGCGAGCGCCGGCAGGGCGGGGGCGAGCAGACCGGGTCGGGCTTCGTCTGGGACGCGGCCGGTCACGTCGTGACCAACAACCACGTCATCCAGGGCGGCGGCGAGATCCAGGTGCGGCTGTCGACCGGCGAGGTCGTGCCCGCGACGCTCGCCGGCACCGATCCGAACTACGACCTCGCGGTGCTCAAGCTCGGCCGGGTGACCGCCGCGCCGCCGCCGATCGCCATCGGAACCTCCGCCGACCTCAAGGTCGGGCAGTTCACCTACGCGATCGGCAACCCGTTCGGCCTCGACCACACCCTGACGACCGGCGTGGTCAGCGCCCTGCAGCGCCGGCTGCCGACCGCGGAGGGTCGCGAGCTCTCGGGCGTGATCCAGACCGACGCGGCGATCAACCCGGGCAATTCCGGCGGGCCGCTGCTCGATTCCGCCGGGCGGCTGATCGGCGTCAACACGGCGATCTTCTCTCCCTCGGGCGCCAGCGCCGGCATCGGCTTCGCGATTCCCGTCGACGTGGTCAACCGCGTGGTGCCGAACCTGATCCGCACCGGCCGCACCCCGAGCCCGGGCATCGGCATCGTGGCGGCGAGCGAGGACGCGGCGGCGCGTCTCGGCATCGACGGCATCGTGGTGGTGCGGGTGCTGCCGGGCTCGCCCGCCGCCCAGGCCGGCCTCCAGGGCGTCGATTCGTCGAGCGGGGAGCTCGGCGACATCATCATGGGGGTGAACGGCCGCCCGGTGCGGCGCCTTGCCGACCTGACCGCGGCCCTCGAAGCGAGCGGTGTCGGCCGCGGCGTCGCGCTCCAGGTCGAGCGCGACGGGCGCGCGATCACCGTCACGGTCACCCCGGCCGACATGGGGCGGGGCCGGCGCTGAGCGGCCGTCCCCGCTCGCCTCGCGCGGGGCGGGGCGCTATCCTGGCGCCGACCCGTCGCCGAGCCTCGATCCCGTGACCGCACGTCTCCCCGTCGCCTTCGTGCTGGCTGCCCTCGCCATCGCCCCGGGCGTCCTCGCGCAGCCCGCCCTGGCCGGCGAGCGCGGCGCCCGCCCGGCGCGCCTGTGCCCGCAGGACGCGCCGCCCGGCGTGCGCCTGCCCGACCGGCCCGAATGCCGCGAGGCGCTCGAGGCCGTGCGCGCCGGCAGCGCGCCGGGCTTCATCGATCTCGGCAACGGCACCTCGCTGCGCGTCGGCGGCCGCGCGGCCTACGAGTTCGGGGCGCGCACACGGTAGGCGGCCCCTGCGACCCGGGCGCGCCGGAACCCTCCGGGCCGCCCCGCATTCGCTCCTCGACCGAGACGGAGGGCGCGGGTGATGGGCGCGACAATCCTTGCGGCCTGCGAAGGCCGCCATTGGCGCTACGAGATCGCCGAGCACGCCGACGGCTACGTCGTGCGCATGCGCGACCTCGATACGGGCGACGTCGAGACCGAGGGCGTCACGGTGTTTCGCACCATGCCGGTGGCCTTCGCCTTCGCGGAGATGTCCGCCGCCTACGACCGGTTCACCGCCTCGACCGAGGACGAGCCCGACGACTTCGAGACCGCGACCGACTTCGCGGTGAGCGAGCGCGCCTTCTGCGACCTCAGCACGCTTTTGTGCGACGGCGGCGTCTCCGGCAGCCTGGTCCAGGCCTGGGAGCGCCGGCCGGCCGGGGGGCCGCGCCAGACGCTGCACTGACCCGTCCAGACCCGAGCCCGACCTGTCAGGACCCGAGCCGCGCCAGCACCGCGCGGGCCGCCCGCTCCCCGTCGAGTGTCGCGCCGCCCACCGTCATGGCGCCCCCGCCGGCCGCGGCCTCGCCGGCGAAGAACACCCGCTCGGCGAGGGGGACCTGCAGGGCCTCGCGGGCGGCAAGCCGCCCCGGCCGCGCGACGGAGTAGCTGCCCCGGCTGAACGGATCGGTCCACCACGCGGCGAGCCGCCCGCCCGACACGGCGCCCCGGATCTCGGCCCCGAACACGCTCGCCAGATGGTCTGTCGCCGCTGCTAGCGCGGCCGGCTCGCCGGCCTCGCACAGGGCGCGGGCGCCGTCGCCGCCGCAATGCAGCACCGCCAGCGGCCTGTCGAAGGGCCGCATCTCCAGGTAGGCGGTGAAGCCTGGCGTGCCGCTCGTCAGGATCACGGCGTCGCGAAGATCCTTCGCCTTGGCCGGGTCGAGGGCGAGGCCGATCTTGGTGTAGGCGCCCATCCCCAGCCCCGCCACGGCCGCGGCGGTCGACGCCGGCAGGTCCGGGGTGAAGCGCAAGCTGCCCGCCGCCAGCACGCCGACCGGCACGGTGACGATCGCGCAGGCCGCCCGCAGGGTGCCGCCCGGCGTCTCGACCGCCACGCCCGGGCCGCGCCAGTCGATCCCCGTCGCCGGCATGCCGACGCGCACCGGCAGCTCGGCATAGTGGCGGGCGACGAGGGCGCCGTACCCGTCGACCCAGATGTCGTCGCCGGACCAGAGCTGGTCGTAATCCGCGGACGACACGCGGTCCGGCTCCTCGCCGAGGGTGAGGCGGGTGAGCCCGGTCGCGGCGGCCCGCACCGCCTCGTCCTCGCCCGCCACGGCCTGCGCCACCGCGCGGTCCGGCCCGGCCGGATGGTCGAGGAGGCCGCTGACCCGCCCGAAGCCGGCCCGGCGACGCCGCCGCTCGTCCTCGCTCGCGCGCACGCCGTCCTTGACCAGCACCGGCCAGGACCCGGTGGTCTCGTCGCTCGTGCGCACGCCCGACGCCCGGACGATCTCCCGCCAGGGGTTGCGCTCGGCCCAGTGGACGTATTGCGCGCCGGCATCGAAGCTCCGCCCCGCGCCGAGGGCGGTCTCGGTGAAGGCGCGCCCGCCGATGCGCTCGCGCGCCTCCAGCACCACCACGCCGTGGCCGCTCCGGCGGATCGCCGCCGCCGCGGCGAGGCCGGCGGCACCGGCGCCGATCACCACGACCTCCACCTCCGCGGCGGCGCGGGCCCTGGCGGAGGCGGCCAGCACGGCCGCGCCGGCCAGGAGGGAGCGACGCGACAGCGTCATCCCGGTTCTCCGAGTTCGTTCCTGTAAGAGTTTACCTCGGCGCGGCCGAAGCGCCGGCAAGCCTCTCGCGGCGAAATACCGCCCGGCCGGGCCGCAGCGCTTCCGCGCCCGGCCCCGGGCCGCTATGAGCGGCGCCATGCCGATCCGTCCCGCCCGCCCCGACGACGCCCCCGCCATCTGGTCGATCCTTGCGCCGGTGATCCGCGCCGGCGAGACCTACACGCTCGACCCGGAGATGGGCGAGGGGGAGGCCCTCGCCTACTGGATGGGGCCGGACAAGGAGACCTTCGTCGCCGAGGAGGCGGGCGAGGTCGTCGGCACCTACTACATGCGGGCCAACCAGGCCGGCGGCGGACGCCACGTCTGCAATTGCGGGTACATGACGCGGACGGGCGCGACGGGGCGCGGGATCGCCCGCCGGATGGCCGAGCATTCCCTCGCGCATGCCCGCGCCCGCGGCTACCGCGGCATGCAGTTCAACTTCGTCGTCAGCACCAACGAGCGGGCGGTGCGGCTGTGGCACTCACTCGGCTTCGAGACGGTCGGGCGCCTGCCTCTGGCGTTCCGGCACCCGATCCACGGGGATGTGGATGCGTTGGTGATGTTCCAGGCGCTGTGAGCGCGGTCTGGCCTCGATCCCTCACGCCCGCGCCGTGAATGCCATCCGCCCCTGGTTGTGCCCGAGATTCCGCGGCATCCGTTCGGCGGTGAAGCCGGCCTCGTGCAGCCGGGCCAGCATCGCGGCCTCGTCGTAGCGCGTGAGCCCGAGCCGGCGACGCAGGCTGCGATAATCCGACAGGAGGGTGCGGGCGAGGCCCAGAAGCGCGGCGAGGAGAAACCCCTCGCGCCGCGCGAAGGCGAGGAGGGCGGTCGCGTCGGCGGCGGCGCCGAGCTGCGGCGGGATCACGTCGGCGAGGACGAGGCGGCCGCCGGGCTTGAGCGCGCGGCGCCAGTCGCGCAGGCAGGCGGCGAGTTCCGCGTCGGTGAGGTACTGCGCCAGGGAGTTCGCCACCACGAGGTCGAGGCTCGCCGCGGGCAGGGCGGCGACGTCCTCGGGCGCCAGCACGGCGATCCGGGGTGAGCCGGCGAAGCGTCGGGCCAGGGCGTCGCGCCGGCGCGGGGAAGCGTCGCAGAGAAGGAGCCGGCCGCAGGCCTCGGCGATCGGATCGGCGAAGAGAGCCTCGCCGCAACCGTGGTCGAGGACGACGGCCTCCGGATGCGGCACCAGGGCGGCGATCTCGTCCGCGAGCCCGGCATAGTGCCGGGCCTTGTGGCGGGCGCTGACGTAGATCGGGGTGTCGCGGTCCCAGAACTCGCGCCAGGAGGAGACCACGCCGATCCTCCCGTTCCCGGCGCGACGCGGGTTTTAGCCGCCGATGAGCAGGACCGAGATCGCCCGGTCGATCGAGAGGTAGAACACCGCGAAGGCAACGACGGCGGCGAGCGCGAACTCGGCGGCGTCGTTGGGGAGCGCGCGCAGCTCGCGCAGGGTCTCGCGGCCGTAGACCGCGCCGAGCCAGGCCAGCGTCAGCACCACCGGCATCGCGAACAGGAACGACCAAGTGCTCTCGACGCGGGTCGCCATCGGGTCCATCAGCGCCCGGATGTTGCGCACCCACGGCGCCTGGATTGCGGCCGCGAGGGTCGTCACCCAGGCCAGGCCCACGGCGATGCCGAGATGGGTGGTGAAGGTGCGGTGCAGGCGCGAGAAGCTGTCGGTCGCGGCGTGGTCGATCACTGGGCAGGCCCCCGAATTCGCGGCCCCGCGACGATCGTTGGATCGTCGTCGCTCGAAGGCCCCGTGGACGGCCGGGAGAATCGGCCGCGAGTTCGGGTTTTTTGTGGCTGCGGCCGAAGCCGGCCGCAACCTTTTTCGAAGTTACGCGTTACTGCCCTTCGTATCGCGCATGAGGCTGACGAACCGGTCGAACAGGTAGTGGCTGTCCTGCGGGCCCGGCGAGGCCTCCGGGTGGTGCTGCACCGAGAAGGCCGGACGGTCGGTGAGGGACAGGCCGCAATTCGAGCCGTCGAACAGCGAGACGTGGGTCTCGACGGCGTTCGAAGGCAGGCTCGACGGATCGACCGCGAAGCCGTGGTTCATCGAGACGATCTCGACCTTGCCGGTGGTGTGGTCCTTCACCGGGTGGTTCGCGCCGTGATGACCCTGGCTCATCTTCACGGTGCGGCCGCCGAGCGCGAGGCCCATCAGCTGGTGCCCGAGGCAGATGCCGAAGGTCGGCACCTTCCGGTCAAGGAGGGCGCGGATCACCGGCACGGCGTACTCGCCGGTCGCCGCCGGGTCGCCCGGGCCGTTCGACAGGAAGACGCCGTCGGGCTTGAGCGCCAGCACCTCGTCGGCGGTGGCGGTGGCCGGCACCACGGTGACGTCGCAGCCGGCCTTGGCCAGCAGGCGCAGGATGTTGCGCTTCACGCCGTAATCGATCGCCACGACCTTCAGGCCCTCGCCCGCCGCCCGGTTGCCGTAGCCGGCCGGGTGCTGCCAGGAGGTCTCGCCCCAGGCCGTCGAGGCCTTGCTCGTCACCGGCGGCACGAGGTCGAGGCCCTCCATCGGCGGGAGCGCGGCGGCCTTGGCGGTCAAGGCCTCGCGGTCGAAGCGGCCGTCCGGGGCGTTGGCCAGGATGGCGTTCGGCATGCCGCGGTCGCGGATCAGCGCGGTCAGCGCCCGGGTGTCGACCCCGGTGATGCCGACGATGCCGCGGGCCTTCAGCCAGCCGTCGAGGTGGCTGGACGACCGCCAGTTCGACGGGTTGGTGACGGCGGATGCGATCACCGCGCCGCGCACGCCGGAGGCCGGCGCCGCGTCGAGGCTCTCGAGGTCCTCGTCGTTGGTGCCGACGTTGCCGATGTGGGGGAAGGTGAAGGTGACGATCTGCCCGGCATAGGACGGATCGGTCAGGATCTCCTGGTAGCCGGTCATCGCGGTGTTGAAGCAGACCTCGCCGGCAGCCTCGCCGGTGGCGCCGATGCCGAAACCCTCCAGGATCGTGCCGTCGGCGAGCACCAGGAGGGCGGTCGCGACGGGCTCGGCCCAGCCTTCGGGTTGCGCGGGGGCGGCCGCGTCGTCTTGCAGCATGATGTTGATCTCGCTTATGTCGCGGCCGGGTCCGGCCGACGGGCGCGGCCGGCTGTTTACGAGGCCGGCGGCGGCCCGGTCAATCTGGGGATGCTCCGGTATCCCCTCAAGCGCCTCGACTTTCAAGAGCCTTGCAGGAATCGTGCAAGTGCCTCGCCCCCCACGAGAACATCAGGAGACCGGCATGCTGCGCCAGCGCCTCACCGCCGAGATGAAGGACGCCATGAAGGGCGGCGACAAGGCGAAGCTCGCCACCGTCCGGCTGATCCAGGCCGCCTTGAAGGACAAGGACATCGAGGCCCGCGGCCTCGGCAAGGAGCCGCTGGCCGACGAGGAGATCTTCTCCCTGCTCCAGAAGATGATCAAGCAGCGCAACGAATCGGCGACGGTCTACGACCAGGGCGGCCGCCCCGAGCTCGCCGAGGGCGAGCGCGCCGAGGCCGCGATCATCGCCCAGTTCCTGCCCCAGCAGATGGACGAGGACGAGACCCGCGCGGCGATCCAGGCCGCCATCGCCGAGACCGGCGCCGCCTCGCAGAAGGACATGGGCAAGGTCATCGCCGCCCTGAAAGCCGCCTATGCCGGCCGGATGGACTTCGCCAAGGCGAGCGGCCTGGTGAAGGGGATGCTGTCCTGACACGGTCCGGGCCCCCGGCGAAGGGGGCCCTTCCCGGACGGGCCAGCATGTCCGCCACCGGGCAACCGTTGCGCGACATCCCGGCGGCAACGCACCGTTCGGTCGCGTCCCGACGCTTCTCAAGGTTCTCACAATTCAAGATATAACATTGGAGTATGACCCTGCGATATTTAGAGCTTTATTAGGGAAGTTCGCGTCATCTTCGGTCTTGTCGACGTGAAGCCCGGCGGCTTCCGGCATTCAGGAGGTCGCGGTGCGTTCGTTGTTGTCCATCCGGGCCCAGGTGCTCGGGATCGCCCTGGCCCTCGGTGCGATCGTCGGCGCGATGACGCTCGACGGGGTGCTCCAGGCCTGGAGCGGCTACCGCAACGCCCATACCGTCGCCGCCGCGGCGAAGCTCGACCAGCGCATCCTCGAGGCGATGCAGGCGTTCCGCTCGGAGCGCGGCGACACCGCCGCCACCCTGGGCCTGTCGGGAGAGCAGGTCGGGGCGATGCGCAAGGTCATCGACGGCCATCGCGGCCGGGTCGACGCCGCGATCGGGACGCTCCTCGCCGCGCCGGCCGACCTCGCCGTGCCGGGCCTCGCCGGGGCGCTCAAGGACCTCGAATCCGGCTACAACGACCAGCTCGCCGTGCGGCGCATGGCCGACGAGGCCTACGGCCTCGACGCGGGCGCCCGCGACAAGGCCCTGGCCCCGCGGGTGCTGCAGACCGGCGATGCGGTGCTGGCCCGGCTCGAGCGGGTCTCCGCCGCGCTGGAGCGCCAGATGGCCCACCTCGACCCCGCGACCCGGGGGCTGACCACTGCCAAGAACAACGCCTGGTCGACCCGGGCCACCGCCGGATCGCTCGCCGTGATGGTCAACACCGTCCTGTCGAGCCAGAAGCCGATGACGGCCGAGCAGGGCGATGCCGCACAGGTCCTGCGCGGCCGCTACGAGGCGACGTGGAGGCTCGTCGAGACCGCGACCGGCGAGATGCCGCCGCGTATCGCCGCCGCCGTCGCGACGGCGCAGGCGGTCTACTTCACGCCCGAGGTGACGGCGGCGCTCCAGCGCAACCTGCGCGCCTTCACGCCGGGCGCCGAGCCCGCCATGTCCCTGCCCGAGTGGCAGAAATTCGTCACCCCGAAGCTCAACACCATCGTCGCGGTGGCGAACGAGGCCCTTGCCCTCGGGGTCGAGGCGGCCGATGCCTCGGCCGAGGCGGCGCAACGCCGGCTGTTCGTCAACGCGGCCCTGTTCGGAGCGGCGCTCCTGCTCGTGGCCCTGAGCTGCGCGGTGGCGCAGTTCGGCATCGTCAAGCCGATCCGCCGCATGACGCAGGCGATGCAGTCCCTGGCGGACGGCGACGCCGCCGTGACGGTGCCGGCGCTGGGACGCCGCGACGAGATCGGCGCGATGGCCGCCACCGTGCAGGTGTTCCGCGACAACTTGATCCGGACCCGGGCCCTGGAGGAGGAGACGGCGCTCGCCCGCGCCTCGGCAGAGGAGCAGCGCCGGGCCGGCATGCGCCAGATGGCCGATGCCTTCGAGCACGCCGTCGGCGGCATCGTCGGCCAGGTCGCCGCCTCCGCCACCGAGCTCCAGGCCACCGCCGCGGTGATGACCGAGGGCGCCACCCGGACCGCCGGACGCTCCACCGCCGTCGCGACCGCCGCCGGCCAGACCGCCGAGAATGTCGGCACGGTGGCGGCCGCCGCCGAGGAGCTGGGCGCCTCGGTCGGCGAGATCAGCCGTCAGGTCTCGGGCTCGGCCGCGCTCGCCCGCACTGCCGTCGACGAGGCCGCGGGCACCGCCGGGCACATGCGCGAGCTGAGCGAGGCGGTGTCGCGGATCGGCGACGTGGTCGGGCTGATCTCCTCGATCGCCGCCCAGACCAACCTGCTGGCGCTCAACGCCACCATCGAGGCGGCACGCGCAGGCGCGGCCGGCCGCGGTTTCGCCGTGGTGGCGGCGGAGGTGAAGGAACTCGCCGGCCAGACCGCGAAGGCCACCGAGGAGATTACCGGCCAGATCGGCCGCATCCAGGGCAAGACCGGCGACGCGGTGACGGCGATCGACGCGATCACCGGCCGGATCGCCGAGATCGACCGGGTGTCGGTCGGGATCGCCACGGCGGTCGACCAGCAGGGGGCGGCGACCCGCGAGATCGTCCGCAACGTGGCGGAGGCCGCCACCGGCACCCACGCCGTCACGGACACGATCACCGCGGTGGCGAGCGCGGCCGAGGAGACCGGCGCCGCGGCGTCCCAGGTACTCGCGGCCTCCTCCGAGCTGTCGCGGCAATCCGAGCAGCTCTCGGCCGAGGTCGCCCGCTTCCTCGCCACGGTCCGGGCGGCCTGACGGCCGCGTCGGGCGGCCGGTCCGCCCCCCCGTTAGGACTCCGCTGACCAAGACGCGCTACAAGGCAGGTCCCTCAACCGGAATCCATCGTGCGCTATCCGCCTCACCTGCTCGAAGAGATCCGCTCGCGCCTGCCGGCCTCCGATGTCGTCGGCCGGCGCGTGCGCCTCAAGAAGGCGGGGCGGGAATGGCGCGGCCTGTCGCCGTTCAACGCCGAGAAGTCGCCCTCGTTCTACGTGAACGACCAGAAGCAGTTCTATCACTGCTTCTCCTCCGGCAAGCACGGCGACATCTTCACCTTCCTGATGGAGACGGAGGGCGTCTCGTTCCCCGAGGCGGTGGAGCGCCTGGCCTCCGAGGCCGGGGTGGCCTTGCCGGCGCCGAGCGAGGCCACCCGCGAGAGCGAAACCCGGCGGCGCGGCGCCCTCGAGGTGATGGAGCTCGCCTGCGCCTTCTTCGAGGAGCAGCTCGCGGGCCGGGCCGGCGCGCGGGCCCGCGACTACCTCGCCGGGCGCGGGCTCGACGGCGAGATCCGCCGCACCTTCCGCCTCGGCTACGCGCCGCCCGAGCGCTACGCGCTGCGCGACCACCTCGCCGCCCGGGACGTGCCGGCCGAGCTGATGGTGGAGCTGAACCTTCTCACCACCGGCGACGACATCAAGGTCCCGTTCGACCGTTTTCGCGACCGGGTGATCTTCCCGATCCGCGACGTGCGCGGCCGGGTCGTCGCCTTTGGCGGCCGCGGCATGAGCCCGGACGCCAAGCCGAAATACCTGAACTCCTCCGAGACGCCGCTCTTCCACAAGGGGCGGATGCTCTACAACCACCATGCCGCCCGCAAGAGCGCCCACGACACCGGCCGGGTGATCGCGGTCGAGGGCTACGTCGACGCCATCGCGATGACGCTCGCCGGCCATCCGGAGGTGGTGGCCTCCCTCGGCACCGCGCTCACCGAGGACCAGCTCGCCCTGCTCTGGCGCATGGCCGACGAGCCGATCCTGTGCTTCGACGGCGACGGGGCGGGTCGGCGCGCCGCCTACCGCGCCCTCGACGTCGCCCTGCCGGCGCTGGCGCCCGGGAAATCCCTGCGCTTCGCCCTGATGCCCGAGGGCCAGGACCCGGACGACCTCCTGCGCTCGGGCGGCCCGGGCGCCATCGACCGGGTGCTCGACGGGGCCAAGCCCCTCGTCGACGTGCTGTGGTCGCGCGAGACCGAGATGAGCCCGGTCGACACGCCGGAGCGCCGGGCCGGCCTCGCCCAGCGCCTGCGCGAGATCGTCGGCGGCATCCGCGACGAGACCCTGAAGCGCTACTACCGCGACGAGATCGAGGCGCGCCTGCGCTCCTTGAGCCCCAACAACTCCAATCGCCAGCCGGGCGGCGGCGGGGACCGCCCCTACGGCCGCGAGCGCGCGCCGTTCGTGCCGCGGGCCCGCGGAGCGCCGCCGGCGCCGGTCTCGCCGCGGCTCACCGCCCGGGCGAGCCCGCTGCTCGCCCGCTCATCGCTGTTCTCCGGCGGCTCGTCCTCGCGCGAGGCCCTGATCGTCGCGGCCCTCCTGGTCCATCCCGAACTCCTGGCGCGCGAGGCCGAGGAGCTGGCCGAGGTCGAGTTCGAGGGCGCGGATGCGCGGGCGCTGCGCAGCGTGCTCCTCGACTTCGCGGCGGAGGGGGGGGCGAGCGACGCCGCCCTCCTCGACGCGCGGCTCGAACGGGCCGGGCTCACGGCGGCTGCGGGCCGAATCGCCGGCTTGGTGCGTCCCGGCGACCGCTGGTTGCTGGATCCGCACGCCGATCCGGTGCGGCTGGAGGACGCGTTCCAGCAGGCCGTGATCTTGCACCGCAAGGCGGGAACGCTACATAGCGAACTTCGGGCAGCCGAGCGTGCGTTCGCGGAGGCGGAGACCGAAGCCAACCAAGCCTGGCTTTTCGACTTGAGGAACCAGCTCTCGGCGGTCGAGGCGGCCGAGGTCGGTTCGGAGGCAAACGGGGTGACGGAAACGCCGTGACGCCACGCACGACTTGCGGCTTGCGCCCCGACTGGTTTACGGCAAGCCGATAGAATGGCTTGCAATTCTGCGTGAGATCCTGGGACGGCACCCGCGCCGTCCGACGCGACATCACGGTGCCGGCACGGCGGGAGCCTCCCCCGCCCGGGCACTGCCGACACCGGGAAGCATAGGCTGAGCATGGCGACGAAGGCAACGGAACGAGACGAGACCGAAGCGGCCCCCGAGCAGCAGACCGACGGCCCGCTCCTCGACCTGACGGATGCCTCCGTCAAGCGGATGATCAAGCTCGCCAAGAAGCGCGGCTACGTCACCTACGACGAGCTGAACGAGGTGCTGCCCCAGGAGGAGTTCACCTCTGAGCAGATCGAGGACGTCCTCGGTCAGCTGTCCGAGCTCGGCGTGAACGTGGTCGAGGCCGAGGAGGCCGACGAGCAGCAGGGCGAGGCCCCGGCCCAGGAGGGTGCCGAGGAGGAGGAGGCGAGCGAGGGCGGCGAAGTCGCCGAGGTCGCCGCCGCCCGCCCGGTCGCGCTTCGCGCCGAGACCACCAAGGAGCCGACCGACCGCACCGACGATCCGGTGCGGATGTACCTGCGCGAGATGGGCTCGGTCGAGCTTCTCTCCCGCGAGGGCGAGATCGCGATCGCCAAGCGGATCGAGGCCGGGCGCGAGGCGATGATCGCCGGCCTGTGCGAGAGCCCGCTGACCTTCCAGGCCATCATCATCTGGCGCGACGAGCTCGTCGACGGCCGGGTGCTTCTGCGCGACATCATCGACCTCGAGGCGACCTATGCCGGCCCCGACGGCCGCGGCGGTCCCGCCGAGGGCGAGGCCGAGTCCGAGGAGGAGGGCGACGCCGAGGGCGAGACCCCGCCGGACGGCGAGGGCGACGAGGACGACCTCGAGAACAACGTGTCGCTCTCGGCCATGGAGGCCGAGCTGAAGCCGCGCGTGCTCGAGACCTTCGACGCGATCGCCGATAACTACCGCAAGCTGCGCAAGGTGCAGGCCGAGCAGGCCGAGACCCGGCTCAAGGGCGCGGCGGCCTCGGAATCGCAAGGCCAGCGCTACTCCGAGCTGAAGAACACCGTCGTCGCCGACGTGAAGTCGCTGTCGCTCAACGCCAATCGCATCGAGGCGCTGGTCGAGCAGCTCTACGACATCAACAAGCGGCTGATCTCGCACGAGGGCCGCCTGATGCGGCTCGCCGAGAACCACGGCGTCGCCCGCGACGAGTTCCTGCGCCACTACCAGGGCTACGAGCTCGATCCGCACTGGGTCGAGCGGGTGGCCAAGCTCGGCGGCAAGGGCTGGAAGAACTTCACCGAGCGCGGCGCGGTCAACATCCTGACGCTGCGCGAGCAGATCATCTCGCTCGCCTCTGAGACCGGCCTGGAGATCCAGGAATACCGGAAGATCGTCCACATGGTCCAGAAGGGCGAGCGCGAAGCCCGCCAGGCCAAGAAGGAGATGATCGAGGCGAACCTGCGACTGGTGATCTCGATCGCCAAGAAGTACACCAACCGCGGCCTGCAGTTCCTGGACCTGATCCAGGAGGGCAACATCGGCCTGATGAAGGCGGTCGACAAGTTCGAGTACCGCCGCGGCTACAAGTTCTCGACCTACGCGACCTGGTGGATCCGGCAGGCGATCACCCGCTCGATCGCCGACCAGGCCCGCACGATTCGCATCCCGGTGCACATGATCGAGACGATCAACAAGATCGTCCGGACGTCGCGCCAGATGCTGCACGAGATCGGCCGCGAGCCGACCCCGGAGGAGCTGGCCGAGAAGCTGGCGATGCCGCTGGAGAAGGTCCGCAAGGTCCTTAAGATCGCCAAGGAGCCGATCTCGCTCGAGACCCCGATCGGCGACGAGGAGGATTCCCACCTCGGCGACTTCATCGAGGACAAGAACGTCGTCCTGCCGATCGACGCGGCGATCCAGTCGAACTTGCGCGAGACCACCACCCGGGTGCTCGCCTCGCTCACCCCCCGCGAGGAGCGCGTGCTGCGCATGCGCTTCGGCATCGGCATGAACACCGACCACACCCTCGAGGAGGTCGGCCAGCAGTTCTCGGTGACCCGCGAGCGTATCCGCCAGATCGAGGCCAAGGCCCTGCGCAAGCTCAAGCACCCGAGCCGGTCGCGCAAGCTGCGCAGCTTCCTCGACAACTGAGCCCCGACATCCGCACGGACCGAGAAGGCCCGGGAGGCAGCCGCCTCCCGGGCCTTCTCCGTTACAGCGGCGCCACGATCCGCGCCACGGCGCGGCGCACCAGCGGCAGGACGAGCAGCAGGGTCGGGAAGGCGACGAGCCAGGAGAGGCCCCAGGCGCGGGGCCAGTGCCACAGCGCGTCGGGCGTGGGCCCGAGGCTGAGCAGGGTGGCGATGCCCGAGACGACGCAGGTCATCAGGATCGAGAGCAGGAAGGCGGTCACCAGCGGCGCGGTACGGGCCGGAAGGCGGCGCGGAACGATGAGGGAGGGCATGACGCGTCTTTCGAAGCGGATGGATCCGCCCGGAGCGAGGCGACGCGGCCCGCCCGGTGGAACCACCCAGGGAGCGCGTTGCTTGACGTGAGACGCTTACGGCCGGGCGGGATGGTGTCCCGGGGGCGTCCCGATCGCTACCAGATTCGGTTCCCACCGCCAAGGTTCCGTCCGGCCCGACCGTGCCGGAACGGTCGGCCGGCCCATTCGATCGCCTCCTCGCAAGCCTTGCCGTTCCGTACGGCGAAGCCCATGTCAGAGCCATGCACGACCAGCCTCGCCTCAACTCCGTTCCGACGCCCACGGCCGCGGCGGACGGGTCGGAGGCGAGCGACATTCCGATCGGCCTGTTTCGCGAATGCGTGGCCTTGCGCGACTGGCTGCTCAGCGAGGGCGCGCGGCTGCCGGAATCCGGCGATCTCCTGGCCGGCATGGCCGAGCGGCTGAACAACCTCGGCGTGCCGGTCGACCGGGCGACCACCGCCATCGACGCCCTGCACTCCGACTATTCCGGCGTCGGCCGGTTCTGGACTCGGGAGGACGGCGTCAGCTTCCGCCTCTTTCCCCACGGCGAGGCGACCGAGAAGGCGCTCTCGCGCAGCCCGTTCGCGCATGTCTACGCCACCGGGCAGTGGCTGATCCTCGATCTGCGCCAGACGCCGGACGACCGGTTCAGCATCGTCCCGGAGCTGAAGGCGGCGGGCTACACCCACTACATCACCGTGCCGCTGTTCTTCACCAACGGCACCAAGAACGGCGTCACCTTCGCGACGCGCGACCCCAGCGGCTTTCGCGACGACGACCTCGCCATCCTGCGCTTCATCGTGCCGACCCTGTCGGCCGTGATGGAGATGCGCGGCCTCAACGCCCGGCTCGACCACGTGCTGCGGGTCTATGTCGGCGACGGGCCGCACCAGGCGATCCTCGCCGGCTTCATCCGCCGCGGCCAGGTCGAGCGGATCCGCTCGGCGATCCTGTTCGCCGACATGCGCGGCTACACCCACCTCACCGACGCGCTCACGCCCGAGGCCTCGGTGGAATTGCTCAACACCTATTTCGACTGCCTAGTGCCGCCGATCGAGAGCGAGGGCGGCGAGGTCTTGAAATACATGGGCGACGGGCTGCTCGCGATCTTCCGCGAGAGCGGCGACGACCTCGGCGGCGCGGCGCAGGGCGCGCTCTCGGCCGCGCAGGCCGCGTTGCGGCGCGTCGAGGAGGCCAACCGCGCCGCGCGCTTTCCCACCCGCATCGAGATCGGCATCGCGCTCCATCACGGCGAGGCGGCCTACGGCAATGTCGGCTCCGGCGCCCGGCTCGATTTCACCGTGATCGGCCGCGACGTGAATCTGGCGAGCCGGCTCGCCAAGCTCAACAAGATCCTGTCCGAGCCGCTCCTGATGTCGAAGCCCTTCGTCGACTTCCTGTGGGGCGATCCCGAGTTGCTCGGCACCCACCCCCTCGACGGCATCGCCGAGGAGATGGCGATCTACCGGCCCGGCAAGGGTTGCTGATTCGAGGGCTACCGATTTCGCGCCGTCGGGCACGGCGGGCGGTCGCAGGCGGTTGACGAACCGGCTCCCGCTCGCCAAATTCCGGCCGTTCCAGGGAGATCCCCGGCAAGGGGCTGAGACACCGCTGGACTGCAGGCCCTTCGGCCTCGGTCGGCGCGGAAATCCTTCGAACCTGATCCGGCTCATACCGGCGTAGGGATTGGACAGGCCGTCTCAGGCCCCGCGCATCATCCGGCCACCGGGCGCTGTCCAACTCTCTTCGGGCCACCGTGGAGACGAGGGTGCACGCGACCAGGGCGCAGACGATCGGACGGCGGAGCGGGCCGGCCACCTCCGAAGGAACCGACCGCCTGCCGGAGCGCGCCGACGTCGCGGTGATCGGCGCCGGGCTGATCGGCCTCTCGGTCGCCTGGCGGCTGGTGCGCGCCGGCCTCGCCGTCGCGGTGGTCGAGCGCGGCACGGCCGGGGACGGGGCGAGCCTTGCCGCCACCGGCATGCTGGCGGCCGCCGCCGAGCACGAGCCCGGCGGCGAGGGCCTGTCGCCGCTCTGCGTCGAGAGCCAGCGCCTCTGGCACCCGTTTCGCGACGAGCTGGAGGCCGAATCCGGCCTCGCCATCGATTACCGCCGCGAGGGCACGCTCGTGATCGCGCTCGGCCGCGACGAGGTCGAGCGCCTGCGCTTCCGCCACGAGCTGCAGCGGCGCGACGGCCTCGCCGCCGAGTGGCTGTCGGGCCCGGCGGTGCGCGCCCGCGAGCCGGGCCTGCGCCCCACCGTCACCGCCGGCCTCTTCTGCCCCGACGACCACCAGGTCGATCCCGCCCGGGTGATGGCGGCCCTGCGCCGAGCGCTGCGGGCGGCCGGCGGGCGGCTCGTCGAGGAGACGACCGTCACGGCGCTCACCCGCGAGGGCGGGCGGATCACCGGCATCGAGACCTCGGCCGGCGCGCTACGGGCCGGTACCACGGTGCTGGCCTCCGGCGCCTGGGCCGGGGAGGGGGGGCTGATCCCCGATCTCGCCCTGCCGGTGCGCCCGCTCAAGGGCCAGTCGATGGCGCTGCAGATGACGCCGCGCAGCGGTCACCTCTCCCACGTCGTCTGGACCGAGCAGGTCCACATGGCCCCGAAGGCCGACGGCACGCTGATCGTCGGCGCCACCGTGGAGGAGACCGGCTTCGACCCCCACCTCACCGCCGGCGGGCTCTACGCGCTGCTGGAGGGCGCCCGCCGGGCGCTTCCGGGCGTCGAGGAGATGCGGGTGGCCGGCGTCTGGAGCGGCTTTCGACCGACCTCCGACGACGACGCCCCGATCCTCGGCGAGGCGCGGCCGGGCCTCGTGCTCGCCGCCGGCCACCACCGCAACGGCTACCTGCTCGCCCCCGTCACCGCCGAGGCGGTCGCCGCCCTGATCCTGCGCGGCGAGACGCTGCCGGTCGCCGCGCCCTTCGGCCTTGCCCGCTTCACCCCGTCGTCCCGCGAGACCCCATGAAGATCCTCGTCAACGGCGAGCCCCGCGACAGCGCGGCCGCCACCCTCGACGCCCTGTGGCGCGAGGAGACCGCCGACCTCGACCTCTCCGGCCCGCAGGGTTTCGCCATCGCCCTCAACGGCGCCGTGGTGCGCCAGCGCGCCTGGGCCGAGACGCCGCTCGGCGAGGGCGACCGCGTCGAGATCGTGCGCGCCATGCAGGGCGGGTAGTGGTTGTGAGATCGTTCGATGGGGTCGCGCAGCATCGCGGACGCTTTTTCCTTCCCCACCCTCGACATCATCCTGAGGTGTCAGTCCATCAGAGATGGACTGACCTCGAAGGAGGGCTACAGGGATCGCAGCGGCTTCTGGAGCCCTCCTTCGAGGCTCAGTGATCTCCGATCGCCCGCACCTCAGGATGAGGTTAGGGGTTGGAGATCAGGTGTCCGTTGCTATGAATCAGAAGGCGGAGACATATCGTCATGAATGCCTTCGTCTACATTCTTCGATGCGCCAACGGCAGCTATTACGTCGGCTCGGCACGCGGGGAGACCCTCGACAAGCGCCTCAGCGAGCACCAGACCGGCACCTATCCTGGCTACACCCGCGAGCGCCGACCCGTGACACTCGTCTATGCCGAAATGTTCGAGCGCATCACGGATGCGATCGCTATGGAGCGGCGCATCAAAGGTTGGGGTCGGGCAAAGAAGGAAGCGCTGATCCGGAGTGATTGGGATCGCCTCAAGCGTTTGGCCAGACGAAACTGCGTCCAGAACAAGCTCGATGCAGGAACGATCGATCAGAAGGACTTGCCGGAAACGCTCGACGTTGTTGGTGATTCCCATCCACCAACCTCATCCTGAGGTGCGGGCGAGCGGGGCCGAGGTGGTGACGGTCTCGATCCGCCGCATCTCGCTCCACGGCCACGGCTCGGACACGGTGGCGCGGCTGAAGGGCGCGCGCTTCCTGCCCAACACCGCCGGCTGCGAG
>NZ_JAZFXT010000065.1:0-64360 GCF_036448855.1 Methylobacterium ajmalii | reverse complement strand
CCCGCATCGCCGTCGAGGTGGTGCGCGAGGCCGAGACCAACGATGCGGTGCTGATCGGCTTCGCCCTCAAGGCCAACCGGGCGCGGGCCGGGGGCGACGAGGCGGTCGAGGAGATCCTGGCCTACGCCATTGCTGCGTGAAGACGGGCTTCGCCCTTTCGCGCTGCATGAAGACGAGCTCCGCCCTTCTGGGCCGCGTGAAGACGGGCTCCGCCCTTTCGCGCCGGGTGACCGGGTTCGCCCCTTTGGCCGAGAACAGCCGGCTTTGCGCCGCGCGCGCCATGCTTTAACGGGGATGAGCTTGGGTGTGTCCCACCCCGGCCCGGCTTCTCCTCAAGGCTCGAGTGCGCGCTCCGATGTTCGACAAGATCCTGATCGCCAACCGCGGCGAGATTGCCTGCCGCATCATCAAGACGGCGCGCCGGATGGGGATCAAGACGGTGGCGGTCTATTCCGACGCCGACCGCGACGCGCTGCACGTCGCCATGGCCGACGAGGCGGTGCATATCGGCCCGGCCGCCGCGGCCCAGTCCTACCTCGTCATCGACAAGATCGTGGAGGCCTGCCGGCAGACCGGTGCGCAGGCCGTGCATCCCGGCTACGGCTTCCTGTCCGAGCGCGAGGCCTTCCCGAAGGCGCTCGAAGCCGCCGGCATCGTGTTCATCGGCCCGAACCCGGGCGCCATCGCCGCCATGGGCGACAAGATCGAGTCGAAGAAGGCGGCCTCCGCCGCGCAGGTCTCGACCGTGCCGGGCTTCCTCGGGGTGATCGAGTCCCCCGAGCACGCCGTCACCATCGCCGACGAGATCGGCTATCCGGTGATGATCAAGGCCTCGGCCGGCGGCGGCGGCAAGGGCATGCGCATCGCGCACTCGGCCGACGAGGTGGCGGAGGGCTTCGCCCGCGCCCGCTCGGAGGCCGCCTCGTCCTTCGGCGACGACCGGGTCTTCGTCGAGAAGTTCATCACCGATCCGCGCCACATCGAGATCCAGGTCATCGGCGACAAGCACGGCAACGTCGTCTATCTCGGCGAGCGCGAGTGCTCGATCCAGCGCCGCAACCAGAAGGTCATCGAGGAGGCGCCGAGCCCGCTCCTCGACGAGGCGACCCGGCGCAAGATGGGCGAGCAGGCGGTGGCGCTGGCGAAAGCCGTGAACTACGATTCCGCCGGCACCGTCGAGTTCGTCGCCGGCCAGGACAAGTCGTTCTACTTCCTCGAGATGAACACCCGGCTCCAGGTCGAGCACCCGGTGACCGAGATGATCACCGGCCTCGACCTCGTCGAGCTGATGATCCGGGTCGCCGCCGGCGAGACGCTGCCGATTGCCCAGAACGACGTGAAGCTCAACGGCTGGGCGGTGGAGAGCCGCGTCTACGCCGAGGACCCGACCCGCAACTTCCTGCCCTCGATCGGCCGGCTCACCACCTACCGGCCGCCGGAGGAGGGCGAGTTCGGCGAGGCGATCGTGCGCAACGACACCGGCGTCGAGGAGGGCAGCGAGATCGCGATCCACTACGATCCGATGATCGCCAAGCTCGTCACCTGGGCGCCGACCCGCGCCGAAGCGATTTCCTCGCAGGCCCAGGCCCTCGACGCCTTCGCGATCGACGGCATCCGCCACAACATCCCGTTCCTCTCGGCGCTGATGCACCATCCGCGCTGGCAGGAAGGCCGGCTCTCCACCGGCTTCATCGCGGAAGAGTTCCCGAACGGGTTCGAGGCACCGAAGCCCGAGGGCGAGGTGGCGCGCCGGATGGCCGCGGTGGCCGCCGCGATCGACCATATGCAGAACGAGCGTAAGCGCGGCATCTCGGGCCAGATGCGCGAGCCCTACCTGCTGCGCTTCGAGCAGGAGCGGGTGGTGCGCCTCGGCGAGGAGCGCTTCGAGGCGACCGTCGAGACCACCAACGACGGCGTCGTGGTCGCCTTCGCGGACGGCACCGAGTGGATGGTGGAGAGCGACTGGCTCCCGGGCGAGCCGGTCTGGGCCGGCACGATCGGCGACGAGCCGGCGGCGGTCCAGGTCCGCCCGCTCCTCAACGGCGTGCTGCTCAACCACGCGGGCGCGGCCGCCGAGGCCCGCGTCTACACCAAGCGCGAGGCCGAACTCGCCGCCCTGATGCCGGTCAAGGAGGTCGCCGGTTCGGGCAAGCAGCTGCTCTGCCCGATGCCGGGGCTGGTGAAGAGCATCATGGTCACCCCCGGTCAGGAGGTGAAGGCGGGCGAGCCGCTGGCGATCGTCGAGGCGATGAAGATGGAGAACGTGCTGCGCGCCGAGCGCGACGGCACCGTCCAGACCATCCAAGCCAAGGAGGGCGACAGCCTTGCGGTGGATGCGGTGATCCTCGAATTCGCCTGAGGTCGTCCGGTTCTCCCGTGCCGCTGTACTTCGCCTACGGCTCCAACATGGACCGGGCCGCCATGGCCCGGCGCTGCCCCGCCTCGCGGGTCATCGGCCTCGGCCGGCTCAACCGCCACCGCCTGGTGATCATGCGGGAGGGCTACGCTTCGGTGGAGCGCTGGCCCTCGGGAACGGTCTGGGGCGTGCTGTGGGACCTGGCCTTGAGCGACGTGCCCGCCCTCGACCGCTACGAGGGCGTGGCGAGCGGGCTCTACGTCAAGGCGCAGCAGCCGGTCTCGACCGAGGGCGGGGTGCGGCGGGCGCTGGTCTATCTCGGGCGCGGCAACGGCGGCGTGCCGCGGCCGGGCTACCTGGAGGGCGTGATCGCGGCGGGTCGGGAGAACGGGTTGCCGGAGATGTACCTGAAGGGGCTGGCGGCGCTGAAGCGGTGACCGCCGAAAACCCTCCTCCGCGGCAGGGTAGTCCGGAGAAAGAAAAAGGCGCGGGTTCCCCCCTCTCCCCGCGGGCGGGGAGAGGGCCGTGTCGACGTACAGGAGATACGGCAAGCGCAGGCGCAGCCGGAGCGAGGGTGAGGGGGGCTCGACGAGTGAGGCTTCTCCGGAAATACCCCCTCACCCTCGCCCTTCGGGCTTCTTGAGCCCCTTCGGAGCTCAGGCCTCTCCCCGCCCGCGTGGAGAGGGGAATCCCGCGCTCTTCTCGTCTCAAGAGCTTTCCCGGGCAGCCCTACCCCTGCGGGGGTGGGTTGAGCCGCAGTGCCCTACGAAGCGCGGAGAACCAGCGTCACCGCCCCGCTCGCGGCATCGTAGGCGACGCTTCGATAGAAACAGTCCCGCCGCCCGGTATGGCAGCATCCGCCATCGCCGCCGACGCGCACCCGCAGCAGGAGCGCGTCCTGGTCGCAATCGACCCGCATCTCGACCAGCGTCTGGATCTGTCCGCTGGTGGCGCCCTTGTGCCAGAGCTCCCCGCGCGAACGCGACCAGTACCAGACCTCGCCGGTCGTGAGCGTGCGCGCCAGCGATTCGGCGTTCATGTGCGCGAGCATCAGCATCGCGCCGGTCTCGGCATCGACCGCGACCGCGGTGATCAGGCCGTCCGGGCCGAAGCGCGGCGTGAAGGTCTCGCCCTCTTCCAGCTCGCGCTTGGGACCGGGCGCCGCGAAGGTCGGAAGTACGGTCATCGCCGGTCGCGGACCAGGGTGAGGAAGCGGACCTGCTCGGTCGGGTCCTGCTTGAACACGCCGGTGAACTGGGTGGTGATGGTCGAGACGCCGGATTTCTGCACGCCGCGCATCGCCATGCACAGGTGCTCGGCCTCGACCATCACGGCGACGCCGCGGGGATGCAGCACCGAATCGATGACGTCGGCGATCTGGGCGGTCATCGTCTCCTGGGTCTGGAGCCGGCGGGCGAAGGTGTCGACCACCCGGGCGAGCTTCGAGAGCCCGACGACGCCGCGGCGCGGGTAATAGGCGATGTGGGCGTGGCCCATGAACGGCACCATGTGGTGCTCGCAGTGCGAGTGGAACGGGATGTCGCGCACCAGCACGATGTCGGAATAGCCCTCCACCTCCTCGAACACCCGGTCGAGGATGGCGTCGGCGTCCTGGCGGTAGCCGCCGAAAATCTGCTCGTAGGCCTTCACCACCCGCTGCGGCGTCTCGATCAGGCCCTCGCGCTCCGGGTCGTCGCCGGCCCAGCGCAGCAGGGTACGCACGGCGGCCTCGGCCTCCTGGCGGGTCGGCCGCTCGGTGACGCGCTCCGGCCGGGGGGCGTCGCTGCGCTTGTCGGCCGCCTCCGGGGCCCGGACCGACAAGGACTTCAGCACCGCGTCCATCACGCCTCCAAGATCGTGGCCAGGGTCGGGGCGACCCGGATCTCCGGTTCGTCGGGGCCGCCCTGCCGTCGCGCGCACCGCGCCGCGACCCGGCGGCGTCTCGCGGAGCCGGGCCTCGGTGCCTATATCACGGGCTCGGCTCGGCCGCGCAATGCACCGGGGGCGCGGCAGGTCCTTGCGCTCCGGGGCATCCGCCCGTCAAGCCAAAGTCGGACCGGTCCGGTCAAGCCCGATTCGTCAGTCCGGTGGCCCCTCTCGCCCAAAGTACGACTGCCATGCTCGACGACATCTACAACGCCCGCATCCTCGCCCTCGCGGCGGACATCCCGCGCCTCGGGCGGCTGCCGGCGCCGGGCGCGAGCGCGTCCAAGCACTCGAAGCTGTGCGGCTCGACCGTGACCGTGGACCTCGCCACCGAGGGCGACACGGTCACCGACTTCGCCCACGACGTGAAGGCCTGCGCGCTCGGCCAGGCCGCCTCGTCGCTGATGGCCCGCCACGCCGTCGGGGCGAGCCCCGACGAACTGCGGTCGCTCCGCGAGACCGTGCGGCGGATGCTGAAGGAGGGCGGACCGGCGCCCGAGGGCAAGTTCGCCGACTTCGCCGTGCTGGAACCGGTGCGGGACTTCAAGGCCCGCCACGCCTCGACGCTGCTGACCTTCGACGCCGTGGTCGACGCCCTCGATCAGATCGCCGCCAAGGGAGCCACCGAGGGAGCCACCGAGGGAGCCGCCAAGACAGAAGCGGTACCGGCGTGAGTCCGGCCCGCCACGCGGCGCACCTCGCCATCCGCGGCTACCAGCTCTCGCTGTCGGGCCTCGTCGGGCGCCAGTGCCGGCACTGGCCGTCCTGCTCGGCCTATACCGACGAGGCGATCCAGCGCCACGGCCTCTGGGCGGGAGGCTGGATGGGCTTCGCCCGGATCTGCCGCTGCGGCCCGTTCGGCACCCACGGCATCGACCTCGTGCCCGAGACGCTGCCCCCCGGCGCCTGGCACCGCCCCTGGGCCTATGCGCGCTGGCGCGGGGTCAACGCGCCGCCGCTCTGCGAGAGCGTCGAGGGCTGATCCTCCAAAGGCGCGGGCGAAGGCGAGGGACTGTGTCTGACATGTCCCGTCATCGCTGCTATAGGGCGCCGGTCCGGTGCGCGGCCCATTGGCCCGCCGGACTTCGTGTCCGCCACCCGGCTTACCTGCACCGTGCGCAGGAGTGAGCCCCGAGGAGTCCTTTGAAGACCATGCCGATCCTGACCTTCCCCGATGGCGCCACCCGCTCGTTCGACGGCGCCGTGACCGGCCGCGCCGTCGTCGAGGGCATCGCCAAGTCGCTCGCCAAGCGCACCGTCGCGATGGCCCTCGACGGCACCGTCCGCGACCTCGACGATACGATCGCGCAGGATGCCCGCATCGAGTTCCTCGATCGCACCGACCCTCGGGCGCTCGAGCTGATCCGGCACGATTGCGCCCACGTGCTGGCGGAAGCCGTGCAGTCGCTGTGGCCGGAGACCCAGGTCACGATCGGCCCGGTGATCGAGAACGGCTTCTACTACGACTTCCACCGCGAGACCCCGTTCTCGCCGGACGACTTTCCGGCGATCGAGGCGCGGATGCGCGAGATCATCGCCCGTGACGCCCCCTTCACCAAGGAGGTCTGGGCGCGCGACGACGTGCGCAAGCTGTTCGAGGAGAAGGGCGAGAACTTCAAGGTCGAGCTCGTCGACGCGATCCCGCCGGGCGAGGATCTGCGGATCTACCGCCAGGGCGAGTGGTTCGACCTCTGCCGCGGCCCGCACATGACCTCGACGGCCAAGGTCGGCAGCGCCTTCAAGCTGATGAAGGTGGCGGGCGCCTATTGGCGCGGCGATTCGACGAAGCCGATGCTGAGCCGGATCTACGGCACGGCCTGGGCCAACCAGGCCGACCTCGACGCCTATCTCAACCGCCTCGCCGAGGCCGAGCGCCGCGACCACCGCAAGCTCGGCCGTGAGATGGACCTCTTCCACTTCCAGGAGGAGGGGCCGGGCGTGGTGTTCTGGCACCCGAAGGGCTGGACCCTGTTCCAGTCGCTGATCGCCTACATGCGCCGGCGCCTGAAGGGCGACTACGCCGAGGTGAACGCCCCGCAGATCCTCGACAAGGCGCTGTGGGAGACCTCGGGCCACTGGGACTGGTACCGGGAGAACATGTTCGTCACGAAGACCGAGGACGACCGCGTCTTCGCGATCAAGCCGATGAACTGCCCCGGCCACGTCCAGATCTTCAAGCACGGCCTCAAGTCGTACCGCGACCTGCCGCTGCGCATGGCCGAGTTCGGCGCGGTCTCGCGCTACGAGCCGTCCGGCGCGCTGCACGGGCTGATGCGCGTGCGCGCCTTCACGCAGGACGACGCCCACGTCTTCTGCACCGAGGACCAGCTCGCCGCCGAGTGCCTGAAGATCAACGATCTGATCCTCTCCACCTACGCCGATTTCGGCTTCGACGAGATCGTCGTGAAGCTCTCGACGCGGCCGGAGAAGCGCGTCGGCTCGGATGCCCTGTGGGACCACGCCGAGGAGGTGATGACCCGGGTGCTGTCCCAGATCGAGGAGCAGTCGGGCGGGCGGATCAAGACCGCGATCAACCCCGGCGAGGGCGCCTTCTACGGCCCGAAATTCGAGTACGTGCTGCGCGACGCCATCGGCCGCGACTGGCAATGCGGCACGACGCAGGTCGACTTCAACCTGCCCGAGCGGTTCGGCGCCTTCTTCGTCGATGCCGACGGGCAGAAGAAGACCCCGGTGATGGTCCACCGGGCGATCTGCGGCTCGATGGAGCGCTTCACCGGCATCCTGATCGAGCATTTCGCCGGCCACTTCCCGCTCTGGCTGGCCCCGCTCCAGGTCGTCGTCGCAACGATCACCGGCGAGGCCGACCCCTATGCCCGCGAGGTCTTGAGGGCGGCCGACGCGGCGGGCCTGCGGGCCGAGGCCGATCTTCGCAACGAGAAGATCAACTACAAGGTCCGCGAGCATTCCCACGCCAAGGTACCGGTGATGCTGGTCGTCGGCCGCAAGGAAGGCGAGGAGCGCACCGTCTCGATCCGCCGCCTCGGCAGCCCGCAGAGCCGCACCCTGCCGCTCGACCAAGCCTTGGCCGAACTCGTCGCCGAGGCGACCTTCCCGGACCTGCGCCGGGCGCAGGCCGTGACCGACAGCGTGCCGAGCGAGGCCGTGACGCTCGACGGGCAGCACGGGGAGACGCCGGTTCCGTAGAGGGTTGAACCGCTCCGGGATTCCCGGAGCGGTCTGCCTTGGAGGATGCGAGATCCGATCGAGTGCCTCGCGATGCGGCTCCCGGCGCCGATCGGATCTCGCGCAGGCTTCCGATACGGCGTACCGACGTCGCATCGACCCCTCGCCGAAGTGTCGTTCCTGGCGGATCGAACCGGGTCGCGATCGTATCGATCCGTCATAATCGACGATCACGGTGTTTGGATCTGGCGTTGTTTCCCTCTGCAGCCTGGGCGAGGGGAACGCTCGCTCGAAGACATGATCGCGAAATCACGACGTCGTATTTGATTCTCGCCTCGATCCGGCGGTCGAGGGGGTAGGTCGCTGTCGGGTCGGCGACCGTCGTTCGAGGAGGACGAATCCGTTCGCGTCGTGCGACGATCGGCGCTGACCTCGCGGCAAGGCATGATATCGTGCCGCCATGACAGGACTGTCTCCGCCCACCCTCGACACGCCCCACCTGCGCCTCGTCGCCCCGGAGGACGCGGAGGCGACCAGCGCCATGATGACCCCGGCGGTGAGCCGCTGGCTCGCCTCCTGGCCGCTGCCCTACACCGTCGCGATGGCCCGCGAGCGGATCGCGACGGCGCGGGAGCAGGCCGCGGCGGGCCGAGCCCTGTCGCTCGCGATCACGGCGCGGGGCGAGCTCCTCGGCTGGATCATGCTGCACCGGACCGATCCGCGGACCGCGATCCTCGGCTACTGGCTCGGGGAGGCGCATCACCGCCGCGGATTCCTGCGGGAGGCGGCCGGCGCCGTGCTGCCCGCCGCGTTCGACTGGTTCGACCTCGACCGGATCGAGGCCAGCGCGCACCCGGAGAACGCCGCCTCCTTCGCGGTCATGCGGGCCTGCGGCCTGACGTTCCGGCGCGAGATGGTGATTCACGCGCCGGCGAGGAGCCGCGACGAGTTGGTGCAGGTCTACGCCGTCGAGCGTGAGGGCCTCACTCCGCCGTCAGGCACAGCTCGAACGTGATGCAGGCGGCGTTGGCGCCGCGGCGCAGGACGCCCTCGTGGATGGCCCCCGCGACGTCCACCACCGCGATATCGAGCCGCGCCACCCCGTCCCCCACGGTCCCGTCGCGGATCAGCACCTCGCTGGCATCGGTCGGGATCACCCGCCCGTCGGCGAAGGTCGGCCGCACGATGCTGCCGATGCCGCGCACCCGCGCCGCCGCGAGCCGGTGCGCCCGGCACGCCGCCTCGATCGCGCCGTGGATCTCCTCGTTCGGCTGGATCTTCAGGAGCAGGCAGGCGGACGGTGCGTCACCGGAGGCCACGGGGGTAAACAGCGGAAAGTTGGTCTCGGCATCCGGCAGGACGCGCCAGGCCGCCGCCGCCGTACCCCAGGCCTCTGCCCGGACCGCGTCCGCGATCACGACCTCAAGCGGCAGGAGGTGGCCGGCGCGGCGGCGCCCGTCGGGCTCGATCCAGGTGCCGTGGACGTGCAGGAACGGCGCGCCGTCGCGCTCGCCGAAGGTGGCGCTGGCGCGCTCGAGCCGCGTCTCGCCCTCGGGCCGGTGGGTCTCGCTGTAATAGGCGGCAAAGCGCGTGTCGGCGGAGAGCGCCGGCATCACGTAGGCGAAGGGAGAAAAACTCCCGCCCGCGAGATGCACCACGCCGCCGCGCATCCCGGTCGCCGCGAGCGGCTCCGCGACGGCATCGAGCAGGGTCCGCCCCGGCGCGAGGTCGAAGGCGCGGCGGAGGAGGGCGCCGCCGGCCGCCAGCCAGCGTTCGGGCCGGGCCGGGCCCGGCTGCGCCAGGGTGGCGAAACCGGGCCGGGTCGGATCGGCGCCGCTCACGACTGCGCCCTCTCGCCCAGCAGCCCGGCAGCCTCCAACTCCTCGCGCACCATCTTCTTGGTGATCTTGCCGTAGCCGGATTTCGGCAGCGCCTCGCGCAGGATGACCCGGCGGGGCAGCTTATAGCGGGCGACCTTGTCGAACAGGAACGCCATCACGTCGTCCTCGGACAGCGCCATGCCCTCGCGCGGGACGCAGACCGCGATGCCGATCTCGCCCCAGGTCGGGTCCGGCACGCCGAGCACCGCCGTCTCGGCCACCGCCGGATGGGCCAGAATCTTCTCCTCGATCTCGCGCGGATAGATGTTGGAGCCGCCCGAGATGTACATGTCGGAGGCGCGCCCCGTGATGTAGAGGAAGCGCTCGGCGTCGAGGAAGCCGAGGTCGCCGGTGCGGAACCACCCGTCCCGGAAGGCGTCGGCGTTGGCCTTCGGGTTCTCCCAGTAGCCGGCGAAGACCGCCGGCCCGCAGACGCAGATCTCGCCGGTCTCGCCGGCAGCGACCTCGCGGCCCTCGCCGTCTTGGATCTGCACCTGCATCCCGGTGCGCTCGAAGCCGCAGGTGCCGATCTTCACCGCCGGGCCGTCCTCGGCCTCGTGCAGCGCGGGGGGCAGCACCGTGATGTTGCCGGTGACCTCGCCGAGGCCGAAATACTGCACGATCACCTTGCCGAGGCTGCGCAACGCCCGCTTCTGGTCCTCGCGGTACATCGGCGCGCCGGCATAGATGATGTAGCGCAGGGACGAGTGGTCGTGGGCGTCGACCGCCGGGTGCTCGACCATCATCTTCAGGATCGTCGGCACGGTGAACATGTTGGTGACGCGGTGGCGCGCGACCAAGCCCCAGACCTCCGCGGCGTCGAAGCGCTCCGAGCCCGGCAGCACCGAGGTCACCGCGCGGGCGACCTGCGCCACCGCGTGCACGCCCGCCCCGTGCGAGAGCGGCGCCACGACCAGCGAGGCGTCGGTCTCCGGGCTCGTGCCCGGCATCAGGTCGCAGAGGTGGTTGGTGATCACGAAGGCCATCTGGCCGTGGGTCAGCACCGCGGCCTTCGGCTTGCCGGTGGTGCCGGAGGTGTAGAAGAACCAGCACGGGTCGTCGTGCTCGACGCCCTCGTTGGCGAGGGTCTGCCCCTCGCCGGAGGCCACCACGGCCTCGTAGGCCTCGCCCTCGGCCGGTCCTTCGCCGATGACGACGACGTGGCGCAGCGACGGGCAGGCCTCCCGCACCGCCGCGACGTGCTCGGGATAGTCGGCGTGGCACAGGAAGGCGGTCGCGCCCGACTGGCTCGCGAGGTACGACACGTCGCCCGGCATCAGCCGGAAGTTCGTCGGCACGAACACGGCGCCGAGGCGGAACGCCGCGTACATGATCTCCAGGATGGCGTTGCCGTTGCGGGCGTGCACCAGCAGGCGGTCGCCCTTGGCGATCCCGCGCGCCCGAAGCGCCGCCGCCAGCGCCGAGACCCGGGCGTCGAAGGCGCGCCACGTCCAGCTCCGCTCGCCCCACACGATCGCCGGGCGCTCCGGGTGGCGCGCGGCGGCCTGGGTGAGCGAGTGGGCGAGGTTCATCACCCGGCGCGACATCGGCCTCATCGGGCAGCCCTCCGGCTCGTCTGGGTCACGTCGTATCCTCCCTCGGTGCGTCGGCCTTCGGCCCGTGCGCGTCGGGGGAAGCTTACGATGCCCCCGCCCCGCAGCGGAAGCGCGCGACGCGCATGCGCCCGGCTACGAGGCGCGCGACTTGAAGCTGAGGCGGTGGTGGCGGGTGACGCCGAGGCTCGCCATAGCGGCCCGGTGCGCGGCGGTGCCGTAGCCGACGTTGCGCTCCCAGGCATAGGCCGGGTGGCGCCGGGCGAGCGCCCGCATCAGCCGGTCGCGCACCACCTTGGCGACGATCGAGCTCGCGGCGATCTGCGGCACCAGCCGGTCGCCGCCGACGAAGGCCCGGCACGGCAGGGGCAAGCCGGGCGGCACGTCGCGCCCGTCCACCGCCACCTCGGCCTCGATGCCGAGGCGCACCACCGCCCGGCGCATCGCGTCGAGGGTCGCGGCGCGCACGTTGATCCGGTCGATCAAGTCGCGGGAGCCGCCGGCCAGCGCGACGCGTCCCGCCTCCATGATCCGCGGCGCCAGGCGCTCGCGGGTGGCGGCGTCGAGGCGCTTGCTGTCGTCGAGGGCCTCCAGCAGGTCCGGGGGCAGGGTGGCGGGGTCGAAATGCACCGCCGCCACGATCACCGGGCCGCAGAGCGCGCCGCGGCCGACCTCGTCGCAGCCGATGACGACGGGATAGCGGGCGGCGTGGCGGGCATCGAACGGGCGCATGGGCGAGGTGTGCCGTAATCGGGGTTTCCAAATCCTTCCCGGGCGTGCCGTACCGGCACCGGCCCCCGTGGCGGGCGTTTCCGTGATAAGCCGGACGCCCGCACACGAGGAGGATGCATGACCACGCCGCCGCGGCAGAACCGTTTCCTGGCGCTCGCGCTGCCGATCGGGCTCCTGGCCGGGACCCTGGCGATCGGGTTCTGGACCCTCGACCAGATCCGCATCACCCGCGCCCGTGCGCTCACCGCGCAGATGTGGTCGCAGCCCTGAACCCTGCGGCCCCGGCCCGGCGCAAAAAAGGGACCGCACTCCGTAGGAGGCGGCCCTGAAGTCGTTTGGGTCTCGAAACCTCAGGAGGATGCCCCGCCCGTCGTCACCGCGGCGGCCGCGAGGGCCGGGGCGACCGATGGGCCGGGCCAAGAGGTCGGTTCCTTCATGCGCGCGCATCAAGGCCGGCGCAGGGCGCGATTCGGGCGATTCCGTGACCGGCACGTCCCCGCCGAGCGGGTTTTCGGCCCCGTCCCGGCACGATCCCGGGTCGGTGTCGCCCGGGCGCAACCCTTGCGAGGCGGTTTTCGGACTCCCATCATGGCGTGAGGCCGGCCGTTCGCCGGCTCACCACCCGTCGCCCGGACGAATCCCCGTGACTCGGCCGGGCCCCGCGAATCACCCCGACAGGCAGGAGAAGCGATGAGCGAGGGAGAGACTGCCGATAGCCGGAGCACCGGCACCGCGTCCGGCGGGCATGTCGTGCCCTTCCCCCGGGCCGTGCCGCCGCAGGTGTCGTTCCATCGCGACGAGCTGCGGATCATCCTGAACCTCTACGGACGGATGGTCGCCGAGGGCGAGTGGCGCGACTACACGATGGACTTCAACCGCGAGAAGGCGGTGTTCGCGATCCACCGCCGCACCTCGGAGCGGCCGCTCTACCGCATCGAGAAGGACCCGCGCCTCGCCCGCCGCCAGGGCGCCTACGCGGTGATCGCCGAGACCGGGCGCATCCTCAAGCGCGGACACGACCTCGCCCAGGTGCTGCGGGTACTCGAGAAGCCGCTCCGGGTGGTGTGAGCCGCGGTTTCGGAGACTTCCCTGTGAACGCGTCTCGGCGATCTCGACCGGTCCCGCGAACCGCCCCTTAACGCTCCCGCGCATCCCGCGCGTCTTCATCCGTCGGCAAGCATCTTTGCCAACCGGAACGACAGGTTTCCCGGCGGATTGTCGCTTGGCTGAAGAAGGTCACGCTCGAGGACCGCAGGGATGCACAAGCAGAGTGGATGGGCCGCGGCGGCGTTCGTCGCGGCGATGCTGGCGGCCGGCCCGGCCGCCGCGCGGGAACTGGTCGCGTTCGACGCGGCGACGGAAGCCGGCACGGTGGTGGTGCGCACCGCCGAGCGGCGACTGTACTTCGTCAACGGCGACGGGACGGCGATCCGCTATCCCGTCGCGGTCGGCAAGGCCGGCAAGCAATGGACCGGCTACGCCCGCATCGACGGAAAATACCTGCGGCCGGCCTGGTCGCCGCCCGACGAGGTGAAGCGGGACAATCCCCGCCTGCCGGAGGTGATCGCCGGCGGCTCGCCGAGCAACCCGATGGGCGTGGCCGCGCTCACCCTCGACCGCGGCGAGTACGCGATCCACGGCACCAACCGTCCGGGCTCGATCGGCACCTTCGCGTCCTACGGCTGCATCCGGATGTTCAACCAGGATGTCGCCGACCTGTACGGCCGCGTCCAGGTCGGCACCACCGTGGTGGTGACGCGCTGAAAGCCGCTTCCCCGATGGCCACGTCCGGGGCCCCGGCAGGACACGTCCGGGGCCCAGACAAGAGAAGCGTGAACCCGCCAGCCCCGCGGGAGGGGAGAGAATATCACCCCGTTTTCGGGATCGAGGTAAGCGCAGGAGCGAGGGCGGCTCGACGAGCCAGACTCCGATCACACCGCCTCACCCCCGCGGCGAACCCTCCGAGGGATGGGATCCTCGATCCATAGGCCCTCTCCCGCCCGCCGGGGCGGGAGCGTTCCGCGCCTCGTCGATTCCTCCGACGGCCCGGCGATTGCGCGAGATCAATGAAGCGGGCCGCCCCCCGTCCCAAGACGGCGCGTGCCCGTTTCCGGGCGGCTGGACAGGCGGCGATGGCCCCGAGCGAACCTGCGACGACGGCACGGGCCGCGGCTCCGCACGAGCGCCGCCGGACGAAGTTCGGCGCCGCCGCGACCCGGACGGCGGTGCCGGCCGTGACCGGCGCCCTCTACGAGGCGCGGCGCAAGATCCATCCGCAGGCGGTGCGCGGCCGCTTCCGCACCGCGAAGTGGATCATCCTGGCGGCGGCCCTCGGGGTCTACTACCTCGTGCCGTTCCTGCGCTTCGATCGCGGTCCAGGCGCGCCCTCGCAGGCGGTGCTGATCGACCTCGACCGCGGCCGGCTCTACTTCTTCTTCATCGAGCTGTGGCCGCAGGAAATCACCTACGTGATGGGCCTGCTGATCCTGGCGGCCCTGATCCTCTTCCTGATGAACGCCGTCGCCGGCCGGCTCTGGTGCGGCTACCTCTGCCCGCAGACGGTCTGGACCGATCTGTTTCTCGCGGTCGAGCGCCTGGTCGAGGGCGACCGGCGGGCGCGGCTGAAGCTCGACGCGGCGCCGTGGTCGGTCGAAAAGGTCGCCCTGCGCACCCTCAAGCACGCGATCTGGCTCCTGATCGCCTGGTGGACCGGCGGCGCCTGGGTGCTCTACTTCGCCGACGCGCCGACCCTGGTGCGCCAGCTCGCGACCTTCCAGGCCCCGCCGGCCGCCGGCTTCGCCATCCTGACCTTGACCGCCACGACCTACGGGCTCGCCGGCCACCTGCGCGAGCAGGTCTGCACCTACATGTGCCCGTGGCCGCGCATCCAGGGCGCGCTCACCGACGCCCACTCCCTCAACATCCTCTACCGGGTCGACCGCGGCGAGCCCCGCGCCTCGGTGAAGACGGCGGGCGCCCTGCGCGCCGCCGGCCGGCCGGCCGGCGATTGCGTCGATTGCTATGCCTGCGTCACCGCCTGCCCGGCGGGGATCGACATCCGGGACGGGCTGCAGCTCGCCTGCATCCAGTGCGGGCTGTGCGCCGATGCCTGCGATACCGTGATGACGAGGCTCGGGCGGCCGACCGGCCTCATCGCCTACGACACCGAGGCGAACGGCCGGCGCCGGGCCGCGGGCCTGCCGCCGGTCCGAAAGATCCTGCGCCCGCGCACCGTCGCGTACGGGCTCATGGTCGTGGGAATCGGCGGCTTCATGCTCGCGAGCCTGGCGGCCCGGAGCTTCACCGGTGTCAGCGTCCTGCACGACCGCAACCCGCTCTTCGTCGTCCTGTCGGATGGCGGGGTGCGCAACGGCTATACCGTGCGGGTCATCAACAAGCGCGGGATCGCGCGCCGTTTCGTCCTGGGTCTCGAGGGGCTGGCGGGCGCCCGGCTCGAGGTGGTCGGCGCCGCCGGCGACCTCGTCGTGCCGGCCGACGCGACGCGGGAGTACCGCGTCCTCGTCTTCGCACCGCCCGGCAGCACCGGCTCGGCCCCGCTCGCCTTCCGCCTCACCGATCCGGCCACCGGCGAGACCGCCGTGGCGCCGGACCACTTCAAGGCACCGTGAGACCATGCAGGCCCGTTCCGTCTCCCCGTTCCGCCTGACCGGGCGGCACGTCCTCCTCGCCTTCGCCGGCTTCTTCGCCACCATCGCGGCGGCCGATGCCGTCCTGGTCTCCTCGGCGCTCCGCACCTTCACGGGACTGGAGGCGGCTTCGCCCTACCATGCCGGCCAGGTATACGCCGCGGAACTCGCCCGCGCCCGGGCCCAGGGCGCCCGGCACTGGAGGCTCGACAGCGCGCTCGCGCGGGACGGGGCCGGCGCGCGCCTGACCGTCTCCCTGCGCGGCCCCGACGGCACCCCCCTCCCGGGCAAGGATCTGCGCGCCCGGCTGGAGCGCCCGACCGATGCCCGCCTCGATCGGGTCCTTCCCCTCGCGGCCGGCGCCCCCGGCACCTATGCGGGCGGGCTCGACGCGCTGCCCCCCGGCCAGTGGCGCCTCGTCGTCGAGGTGACGGGGCCGGATGGGGTCGAGCTGCGGCGCGAGCGCCGCCTCACCGTCGAGTGAGGGGAGCGGTCCGATGTGCTGCACCGATGCGGCGCTCGCCTATGTCGAGGCCCATGCCGCCTGGAGCGAGGCGAACACCCGCCCCTCTCTCGGACGCAACTACGACGCCTTCGTCACCCGGAGCCACGCGGGGGCGGCGCGGGCGGAATTCGCCGTCGAGGGCGTGCGCTGCGCCGCCTGCCTGTCGGCCATCGAGCGCGGCTTGGCGGAAGTGCCGGGCGTGGCGCTGGCGCGGCTCAACCTCACCGAGCGGCGCCTCGCGGTGGAGTGGGCACCGGACGCCGCGGCGGATGTCGAGGCGATCCGGTTGCGGCTCGCCGCCCTCGGCTACGCCGCCCATCCCTTCGATCCGCGCCGGCCGGCCGATGCCGAGGCGGCGGAGAGCGAGCGGCTGATCCGCGCCCTGGCGGTGGCGGGCTTCGCCTCGATGAACGTGATGCTGCTGGCGATCTCGGTCTGGGCCGGCAGCGTCTCCGACATGACGCCGGAGAACCGCGACCTCTTCCACTGGATCCAGGCGCTCGTCGCCCTGCCGGCGGCGGCCTATGCCGGGCGGCCTTTCTACGAAGGAGCGCTCCGCGGCCTGCGGGCCGGGCGGATCACGATGGATTTTCCCATCACGCTCGGAGTGGTGCTGACCCTCGTCATGTCGGTGGTCGAGACGGCTCTGGGCGCGACCCACGCCTATTTCGACGGCGCGATCATGCTGCTGTTCTTCCTGCTGATCGGGCGGGTGCTCGAACAGGCGATGCGGCGGCGGACCCGGGCCCTGGCCGAGAACCTCGCGGCCCTGCGCTGCGAGACCGCGGCGCGGATCGAGGCCGACGGCTCGGTGTGCGACGTGCCGCTCGGCGAGATCGCGCCCGGCGCCCGCGTGCTGGTGCGCCCGGGCGAGCGGGTGCCGATGGACGGCCGGATCGAGCGCGGGCGATCGGAGATCGATGCGAGCCTCGTCACCGGCGAGACCGTGCCGGTGGCGGTCGGGGAGGGCGCCCGCGTCCCGGCCGGCGCCCTCAACGGCGACGGCGCCCTCGTCGTCGCCGTCACGGCGGCGGCCGGGGCGAGCTTTCTCGACGAGGTCGAGGCGCTGATGCGCCGCGCGCTCGAGGCCCGCTCGCGCATCATGGTGCTCTCCGACCGGGCCACCCGGCTCTACGTGCCGCTGGTCCACGCGGCCGCCGCGCTGACGGGTGCGGGCTGGCTCCTCGCCGGGGCCGGGCCGCACGCCGCGCTGCTGGCCGCCGTCGCGGTGCTCGTCGTCACCTGTCCCTGCGCGCTCGGCCTCGCGATTCCCGCCGTCCAGGTCGTCGCCGCGGGCGCGCTGTTTCGCGACGGCGTTCTCCTCAACGACGGCTCCGCCCTGGAAAGGCTGGGCCGGATCGACACCGTGGTGTTCGACAAGACCGGCACGCTGACGCTGCCCGAGCCGGTCCTCGTCGCGACGGCGGGCGACGACGCGACGCTCGGACGGGCCGCCCGCCTCGCCCTGTCGAGCCGCCACCCGATGGCCGCGGCGCTGGCGCGGGCCGCCGACGGCGCCGAGCCCTATCCCGGGGCGCAGGAAGCGGCCGGCCTCGGCGTCCGGGCCGTGGTCGACGGCGTCGAGCTGCGCCTCGGCTCCCCGGCCTTCTGCAGCGCCGAGGCGCAGGCCGCGGCGGCGCTCGCGGCCGCGCCGGAGGCCTCCGTGATCTGCTTTCGCGCCGGAGCGGGGGAACCGGTCGCCTACCCGGTCGCCCAGGCGCTGCGCCCGGACGCGGTCGAGGTGGTGGCGGCGCTGCGCGCGCAGGGGCGCCGGGTCGCGATCCTGTCGGGGGACCGGGCGAGCGCGGTCGCCGCGGTCGCGGCCCGTCTCGGCGTGGCCGAGTGGGAGGCCGGCCTCTCGCCGCAGGACAAGATTGCCCGGATCGAGGCGCTCGGCCGCGCCGGCCGGCGGGTGCTGATGGTCGGCGACGGCCTGAACGACGCGCCGGCGCTCGCCGCCGCCCACGCCTCGCTCTCGCCGGTCACCGCCGCCCATGTGAGCCAGGCCGCCGCCGACGCGCTCTTCCTCGGCCGCGGCCTCGCCCCGGTGCTCGCGGTGCTCGCGGTGGGCGCGCGCGCCCGGCGCCTGATGATGGAGAACCTGTGGCTCGCCGGCGCCTACAACCTCGTCGCGGTGCCGCTCGCCGCCGCGGGGCTCCTCACGCCGCTCATCGCCGCGCTGGCGATGTCGGGCTCCTCGGTCGTCGTCACGCTGAACGCCCTGCGCGCCCGGGGCCGGCCGCGGCCGGCGCCGTCTCTCCCGTCCGGGGAGTCCGGCCCGGCACCGGCGATCCCGGCCGTCCTCGTCCCCTGAGCGCTCCCGGATTCCGTCATGGCCGTGCTTCTCCTCGTCATCCCGATCGCCCTCGGCCTCGGCGGCCTCGGCCTTTGCGCCTTCCTGTGGGCGCTGCGGTCCGGCCAGTACGACGACATCGAGGGTGCCGAGCTGCGGGCCCTGTCGGACGACTGAGCGGTCCCGTTCCTTCCCTCCACGCCACCGGAGCAGCCCCGTGACCGACGCGTCCCCCCTCTCCGAGACGTTTCTCCCCGAGGCGATCCCGCCCGAGACGATCCTGCCCGAGACGATCCTGCCCGAGACCACCGTCCAGGCCTTCCTCGCCGACCGTTCCGTGTGCGGGGTGAGCGGCGGCTTCACGGTGGCGAGCGCGTGCCACCTCATGCGGGACCGCGGCATCGGCGCCCTGGCGGTGGTCGAGGGACGCCGCCTCGTCGGCATCGTCACCGAACGGGACGTGGCGGTGCGGGTGATCGCCGGCCACCGCGACCCGCACCTGACCCTGGTGCGCGAGGTGATGACCCGCGATCCCCGGACGATCGCCGCCGAGGCGAGCCTCGTGGAGGCGCACGCTCTGATGCGTGCCGGCGGGTTCCGGCACCTGCCGGTGATGCGGGGCGGCGAGGTGGTCGGGATGATCTCCCTGCGAGACATCCCGCCCGGCGCGGGGCGGGCACCCGGCGCGGCGACCGCTTGAGCGAGATCAAGGCGGCCCGCTGCGGGCCGGGCCACGATACGGCAAGACAGGGTCCAAGGCCGCCATGCCCGCTCCGACGGGACCGGTCCTCGTCGTCGACGACGACGAGGCCGTCCGACGCTCGCTCAAATTCGCCCTCGAGCTCGAAGGGCTCGACGTGCGCCTCTACGAGGATGCCGGCCAGCTGCTCGGCGAGGCGGGGCTGCCCCGGTCCGGGTGCCTCGTCGTCGACTACCACATGCCGGGCATGGACGGGGTCGAGCTGGTCGGGCGCCTGCGCGCCCGGCGCGTCGGCCTGCCCGCCATCCTGGTCACCGGCCGCCTCACCGAGGAGCTGCGCCACCGCGCCGCCAGGGCCGGCTTCCGGCAGGTGGTGGAGAAGCCCTTCGAGGACGGGTCGCTGCTCGCCGGCATCCACGACGCGCTGTCCGCCTCGGCGTGAGGGGCGCGGGACGCGCGGCGGAGGTTCGGTCCGCGCGGCCCGTGCTACCGTGCCCGGATGCGCATCGCCTCGTGGTAACATTCGTCGATGAAGACCATTGCATCGGTCCCGAACCGGCTCGTCAGCGCGATCCGACGGTCGTTCCGGCAGTTCCTGGCTCTGCCGCTCGCCACGGTGCTCGGATTCGTCGGCCTCAGTGCCCTGGTCTACCTGGCGGACGGGTCGTGGTCCGGCGATCGCGCGCCCCGCGGCTTTGCCTGGCTCGGGGCCCTGATGGGGGATCGCGCGGCCCTGGGCAGCCTGCTCGCGACCGTGGCGTCGAGCATCGTCACGGTCACCTCGATCACCTTCTCTCTCCTGCTCCTCGCCGTGCAGCAGGGCGCGGGCGCCCTGACGGCGCAGGTCACCGACCAGTTCATGGCGCGCCGGACCAACCAGCTCTATTTCGGCTACTTCGTCGGCCTGTCGGTCTTCGTGCTGACGACGCTGGTGACGAACACCGACTATCACCGCCCGGTCTTCGCGGCGGCGCTCAGCCTGTTGCTCACGGCCCTGGCCCTGTGCCTGATCATCGTGATGATCTACAACACGATCGACCAGATGCGGCCGGAACAGATCATCCAGTTCATCCACGACAAGGTGCTCGAAGCGCGCGGTGCGGATCTCGACGTGCTGGCCGCGACCCGCAGGACGACGCGCCGCGACTGGGCCGACCGCGCCCTCGTCCGCTCCCGGGAGAACGGCTACGTCGTCGGGCTCGACCTCGCCCGGGTCGAGCGGGCCCTGGAGCGCGCTGGCGACGTCGAGGTCGAGGTCCTGATCGCCCTCGGGACGTATCGCGCCGTCGGCGATCCGGTGTGCCGGCTCCGGTGCGGCCCCGGCGCCGTCCTGGACGCGCAGGCATGCGAGCGCATCGCCGACGAGACGCTCGCCGCCTTCGCGTATGACGACGGGCGCGATCTCCAGACGAGCACCGCCTACGGCCTGCATCAGCTCGCGACCATCGCCTGGACCTCCGTCTCGACCGCGAAATCCAATCCCAATCCCGGCCTCACGGTGATCCAGGCGCTGCGGGACATCATCGCGCGGTGGAGCCACGGCGAAATCGAGATCCGGGGCGATGCCGGGTCCCGCATCGTCTACGGCGACGCCGCACCGGTCATCGCGACCGACGCCCTGGAAGCCGTGATCGTCGTCGCCTCCGAGTCGATCCAGTCCCAGACCCTGACCGAGGCGGTCGCCACGCTCGCCATCCTGCTGCGCCACGTCGAGGGGCCGACGGCCGAGAGACTGGCGGATGTCGCCCACCGGGCGCTGTCGAGCCTCGGCGAGCACGTCCTGACGCGGCAGCTCGACGCCGCCCTGCACGACCTGGCCTCGGCCCTGGAGGAACGCGGCTTTCGGAGCGTGGCCGAGGAGGTCGCCAGGGCATCCGCCGATCTGGCGGGCAGCCTGGGCAAGCTGAACTCGCGCTCGACCCGGGTGCCCGGGACGACATCGTAGGGCTCTCCCCGCCGGAGAGCGCTTTCGCCGCATGCCGTCCGGCCGGGCCTCGTGCCTGATGCGATCCGCAATCCGCAGGCGCCCGCATCGGATTCACGACGCGCGCATGACGTCCCTGAGTTTCTTCATTTCATCGGCATGGAGAGGCGGCGATGGCGACAACCCTGAACGTCCGCAACCCTCGCGCGCACGCGCTGGCTCGCGAACTGGCTCAGCGCCGCAACACCGGGATCACCGAGGCCGTGATTCACGCCTTGGAGCATGAACTGGAACGCGAGCGGTCCTCGACACCCCTCGCGCAGCGCCTCGAATCCCTCGCGGACCGAGCCCTCGCGAAGGCGGGACCCAACCCTCGGCCCGTCACCGAAGCGGACCGCGACGCAATGTGGACTCGTTGATGTTCGTCGATACGTCCGCCTTCGTGGCGATCTTCTGCAAGGAGCCCGAGGCCCCGGTCTTCGCCGACTGCATCGAACGAGCGGCGCGGCGGTACACCTCGCCGATGGTTCGCCTGGAAACCTGCATGGTCCTAGCAAGCCGCTTGGATCGCGATCCGGCCGATGTCCAGGCCGATTTCGATGAGTTCCTGACCGAGGCCAGCATCACGGTTGTGTCGATCACCGATAGCATCGGCCGCTTCGCCGTCGAGGCGTTCCAGCGCTACGGCAAGGGGAGGGGCCACCCGGCACAGCTCAACCTCGCAGATTGCCTGTCCTACGCCTGCGCCCGCGCCTATCGGGATCCAATCCTGTTCAAGGGACCGGATTTTGGTCACACCGACCTGACGAGTGCGCTCTAGCGTTGCAGATATAGATTTTCCTCCGTCGACTTTGATGCGTGCGTCCCCATGCGGGCCGGTCGATCACGAGGGGCGCCACCGAGCAGTGGGGCGCGCCTCGCAGGATCTCCAGGAGCAGCCCGAGCGGGACGTGCCCAACGCTAAGGGGAATCCCTTACGCGTCGAACCGGAATGTCTCCGACGTCCTCGATCGCCTAGCCATGGACCTCGTCAAGACCGCCCGAACGATCGCCCGACGAGGCATCCGATGCAGCTCGCTCTCGCCACCGCCGGCCTCGGCCCCGCGCTGAATCCCGGTCCCGTCCGCGCCCGCCTCCGGCCGGAGGAGACCGGCACGCGTCGCCGCGTCGAGGCCGACGGGGAGATCTACGCCGAGGGCGAGCGTGCGCTCCACTTCTACAAGGTCGTGTCCGGCGCGGTGCGGACCTACCGGATCCTGAGGGATGGGAGGCGGCAGATCGACGGCTTCCACCTCCCGGGCGACATCTTCGGCCTCGAGGTCGGCGAGGTGCACCGGACCGGCGCCGAGGCGGTCGCCGACACGGTGCTCGCGGCCCACCGCCGCAGCGATCGGGAGGCGCTCACCGGTGAGGCCGGGGCGCTGGCGCGGGAGGTTGTGGCGGCGATGCTGCGGGCGCTGGCCCGGGCGCAGGACCACATGCTGCTGCTCGGCCGCAAGACCGCCCGCGAGCGGGTCGCGAGCTTCCTCCTCGACCTCGCCGAGCGGGCGGGGGCCGACGGCGTGCTGGCGCTGCCGATGTCCCGGACCGACATCGCCGATCATCTGGGTCTCACGGTCGAGAGCGTCTCGCGAACCTTCACCCAGCTGGAGCGCGACGGAATCATCGCCCTGCCGGCCCACCGCCGCACGGTCGAGCTGCGCGACCGGGCGGCGCTGCGGCGGCTCGACGGCTGAAGGATACCCTCGGGGCGGACGCCGCGCCGGGTTCCTGCTATCGACGGCGATCCGATTCCGCGCCGCGCGCTTTGGCCCGCATGACGAAACCCGACTCTCCCGCGAGCCCGCCACCCGCCGCACCCGATGCCGAGGAGCTGCGCCAGACCCTCGAGGAGGTCGGCATCTGCTTCTGGTCGCTCGACGTGCCGACCGGACGGATCTCGGTCTCGGCGAGCGGGGCGCGGCTGTTCGGCGTGTCGCCCGAGGAGCTGACGACGTTCGAAGCGACGCAGGCCCTGGTCCACCCGGACGACCGCGAGGCCCGGGCGGAGGCGATCCGGGGGACGCTCGACCGCGGCGGCAGCTACGAGGTCGATTACCGGGTGGTCCGGCCCGACGGCCGCAGCGACTGGCTGCGCTCGCGCGGCACCATCGAGATCGACCCGCAGGGTGGCCCGGTGCGCCATCGCGGCGTGGTGTTCAGCATCCAGGCGCAGACGGATCTGCGCGCCCGCGAGGCGCATCTGCGCTCGATCCTGGAGACGGTGCCGGACGCGATGGTCGTCATCGACGAGGAGGCCCGCATCCGGTCGTTCAGCGCGACCGCGGTGCGCCAGTTCGGCTACGCCCCGGAGGACGTGGTGGGGGAGAACGTCAGCCTCCTGATGCCCGAGCCCTATCGCAGCCGGCACGATGCCTACATGGCCCGCTACCTCGCCACCGGCGAGCGGCGGATCATCGGAATCGGCCGCGTCGTGGTCGGCCAGCGCAAGGACGGCTCGACCTTCCCGATGGAGCTCGCGGTCGGCGAGATGCGGTCCTCGGGCGCGCGCTACTTCACGGGCTTCATCCGCGACCTCACCGAGCGCCAGCGCACCGAGACCCGGCTGCAGGAGCTGCAATCCGAGCTCGTCCACATGTCGCGCTTCACCGCGCTCGGCGAGATGGCCTCGACGCTCGCCCACGAGATCAACCAGCCGCTCACCGCCATCGCCAGCTACCTCAAGGGCTGCCGCCGCCTGCTCCAGCGGATGGAGGGGCCGGAGGTGCCGATGCTCGCCGACGCGGTCGGCCAGGCCGCCGACCAGGCGCTGCGGGCCGGCCAGATCATCCGCCACCTGCGCGAGTTCGTCGCCCGCGGCGAGGGCGAGCGGCACATCGAGGGGCTGCCCAAGCTCGTCGAGGAGGCGAGCGCGCTCGCCCTCGTCGGCGCCAAGGAGCGGGGCGTCCACGTCACCTTCGCGCTCGATCCGGAGGCGCCGCTGGTGCTGGCCGACCGCATCCAGGTGCAGCAGGTCCTGCTCAACCTGATCCGCAACGCGATCGAGGCGATGCAGGACGTCGCCAGGCGCGAGTTGCGCGTCATCACCCGGGCCCTGCCCGGGGAGGGGCTGGTCGAGATCGCCGTCGCAGATACCGGCCCGGGCCTCGCGCCGGAGGTGGCGGAGCGGCTGTTTCAGCCCTTCGTCACCACCAAGGCGCACGGGATGGGGGTCGGGCTCTCGATCTGTCGTACCATCGTGGAGGCGCATGGCGGCAAGATCCTGGCTGAGTCACAGCCGGGGCAGGGGACCTGCTTCCGCTTCACGCTGCGGGCGGTCGACAGAGGGGAGCTGGACGATGTCGGGTGAGGTGCCGGTGGACGTGGTCGACGACGATCTCGCGGTCCGTCAGTCCCTCGCCTTCCTGTTCGCCTCCGACGGGATCCCGGTGCGCCTGCACGACTCCGCCACGGCCTTCCTCGCCGGCCCCGCGCAGGCCGCGGGCTGCATCGTCACCGATGTGCGCATGCCGGGCCTCGACGGGATCGCGCTGCTGCGCCGCCTGAAGGCGCGGGGCGACGGGCGGCCGGTGATCGTGATGACCGGCCACGCCGACGTGCCGCTCGCCGTCGCGGCGATGCGCGAGGGCGCGTTCGACTTCATCGAGAAGCCGTTCGACGACGAGGTCCTGCTCGCCGCCGTGCGCGCCGCCCTCGACAGCGGGCGCCGGGCCGCCGAGCGCCACGCCGCCGCCGCCGAGACCGGCCGGCGCATCGCCGCGCTCTCGGAGCGCGAGCGCCAGGTGCTCGACGAACTGATGGCCGGCAGCCCCAACAAGGTCATCGCCCAGGCGCTCGGCATCAGCCCGCGCACGGTCGAGATCTACCGCGCCAACGTCATGGCGAAGATGCAGGCCGGCAGCCTCGCCGAGCTGGTCCGGATGGCGCTGACGGTCCGGCCGGGCGGATAGGAGCCCGCCCGGCCCGCGTCGTACGATGGCGCATCACCGCCCCCGGGCGGCGTCGGCGTCCTCGTTCCAGTCGAGGGCGGCGTAGGTGTCCCGCAGCGCGCGCTTGAGGAGCTTGCCGGCGGTGTTGCGGGGCAGGTCGTCCTGGAACAGGATGCGCTTGGGCACCTTGAACGGCGCCAAGCCGGCCCGGCAATGGGCGACCAGCTCCTCGGCGTCGACGGCGGCGCCCGGGCGGCGCACCACCACGGCGGTCACGGCCTCGATCCATTTCGGGTGGGGCAGGGCGATCACGGCGACCTCCGAGACGCCGGGATGGGTGAACAGCACCTCCTCGACCTCGCGGCTCGCCACGATGGTGCCGCCGGTCTTGATCACGTCCTTCACCCGGTCGACCACCGTGATGTAGCCGGCCTCGTCCATGATCCCGACATCGCCCGAATGGAACCAGCCGCCGCGGAACGCCTCGCGGGTCTCCTCCGGCTTGTCCCAGTAGCCGGCCATCAGCTGGGGCGAGCGGTGGACGATCTCGCCCCGCTCGCCGGGGGCGACGTCCCGCATCGCGTCGTCGACGATCCGGGTCTCGACGTTGAAGACCGGGCGCCCGCAGGAGGCCGGACGCGCGTCGTGCTCCTCGGGCCGCAGGACGGTGGCGAGCGGCGCGATCTCGCTCTGGCCGTAGCAGTTGTAGGGCCGCGCCCCCGGCAGGCGGGCCCGCAGCTCCTCCAGCACCGGCACCGGCATGATCGAGGCGCCGTAATAGACGTGGCGCAGGCTGGTGAGGTCCCGCGTCGCGAAGTCGGGCGAGCGCAGGAGGCTGATCCACACGGTCGGGGGCGCGAAGAACGAGGTCAGGCGGTGCGCCTCGATCAGCCGCAGGCAGGTCTCGGGCGCGGGCGCCTCGATCAGCACCGTCTCGGCCCCGGCCAGCAGCTGGGGCATGGTGAAGGCATGCATCTGCGCCGTGTGGTAGAGCGGCAGCGCGGCGAGCGCCCGGTCGTGCGGCCCGAAATCGAGGGCGAGGATGCAGCTCTGGTACTCGGCCAGGAGCCCCCGGCTCGTCATCATCGCGCCCTTCGGCGCCGCCGTGGTGCCCGAGGTGTAGAGGAGCTGCACCACGTCGTCCTCGGCGAGGGCGACCTCGACTGGCTCGGCGGGGCCGCCGTCCCCGGCGAGGTGCAGCACGTCGAGGCCGGTGCCGCCGAACAGGGTGCCGAACCACGGCGCGGCAGAGGCGCCGAGCGCCTCCCGGGCATTGCCCGCGAGGGCCGGGTCGACGATCAGGCACGCGGCGCCGGACTGCTCGACGACGTAGCGCAGCTCGCGTCCGGTGAGCGCGTAGTTGATCGGGACGTGGATGATCCCGGCCCGGGCGCAGGCGAGCCAGAGGATCAGATAGGCGTCCGAGTTGCGCCCGAGCGCGCCGAGCCGGTCGCCGCGCGACAGCCCCGCCGCCAGAAGCCCGGCGGCGACCCGGTCGGCGGCGCGGTCGAGGGCGGCAAAGCTCCAGTGCCGTTCGGCGAAGGACAGGGCGGTGCGGTCCCGATGGCGCCGCGCGGCGCGGCGCAGGGCGTCCGAGATCGTGTCGCGCCGGGCGCGGTCGGCCTCCTGCGTGTCCTCGTGTGCCATGGCGCGGCGTCCCTCCGGTTTTCGTTGTTTGTCGCTCCTTGTCGCAAGGTCGTGCCTGCAAGTCACGCCGGTGGGGGCGTCACGCGGGTGGCGACGTCGAGGCAAGCTCGTGCCGGGTTTATCCAATGCGAAAGACCGCCGCGGCCCGGCGGGGCGGCGGCGGTCCACGAGGCATCCGTCGGAGCCGCGGCTTAGTGCACCTCACAAAACTCCCGCCGCAATGTCGCTGCCACAGCAAGCCGAGGCGGTGATCGGGAGTATTGTGAGAGACACTTACTTCAGCCAGCCGTCCACGGTGGCGCGGTTCGCCGCGATCCACTTGGCGGCGGTCTCGGCGGGCTTGGCGCCCTTCTCCTCGTTCTCGGCCATCACGGCCTCCTCGTCCTTGATGCCGAGCTTGAACTTCTGGAGGATGCCGTAGACCTCCGGCATGTCCTCCTTCAGGCCCTTGCGGGCCAGCGTGTTGACGCTCTCCTCGCCGCCGAAGACCTGCTTGGGGTCGGCGAGGTACTTCAGCTGGTAGCGGGCGAACATCCAGTGCGGCGTCCAGGCGGTGACGACGACGTCCTGCTTGCGGCGGATCGCGTCCTTGAGCGCGCTCGTCATCGTGGCGTCGCTGCCGTCGAGGAGCTTGACCGGCAGGCCGTAGGCCTTGATCGCCGCCTCCGAGGTCTTCATCACGCCGGCGCCGGGATCGATGCCGATCACCTTGCCGTCGACCTCGGCGGCCTTGGTCTTCAGGTCCTCGATCGAGTTGAGCGGCGAGGTCGCGGGCACCGCCCAGCCGATCTTGGCGCCCGTCACGTTCGGGCCGATCAGCTCGAGCCGGTTCTTCAGCTTCTCGTAATAGGCGCCCTGGGTCACCGGCAGCCAGGCGGCGACGCTGGCATCGGCATCCCCGGTCGCCACCGCCTGCCACATCGCGGCGGCGGCGAGCGGGATCGCCTTCACCTCGTAGCCCTTCTCCTCCAGGGCGAGCTTGAGGATGTTGGTGGCGACCACCGCGTCGGCCCACTCGACATAGGCGAGGCGGACCTGCTTGCCGGCGGCCTCGGCGGGCGTCTGGGCAAGCGCGAGGCAGAGGGCGACGCCGAGGAGGGGAGCGCGCATCGAAGGACCTTTCTAGGAGGAGACTGGAAAAAGGCTCAGGCGGTGCCGTGCGGCCGGGCGCGGGCGGCGAGCGCCTGGGTGGCCCGGTCGAGGATCACCGCCAGGATGACGATGCCGATGCCGGCCTCGAAGCCGGCGCCGGCCTCCAGGCGCTGGATCGACTGCCACACCACCCGGCCGAGGCCGCCGGCCCCGATCATCGCGGCGATCACCACCATCGACAGCGCCAGCATCATGGTCTGGTTGACGCCCGCCATGATGGTCGGCAGCGCCAGCGGCAGCTGCACCTTGAACAGCTTCTGCGCCGACGAGCCCCCGAAGGCGTCCGAGGCCTCGACGAGCTCGGCCGGCACGTTGCGGATGCCGAGCGCCGTCAGGCGGATCACCGGCGGCACCGAGAACACGATGGTGGCAAAGCAGGCCGAGACCGCGCCGAGGCCGAAGAACGGCAGGGCCGGGATCAGGTAGACGAAGCTCGGCAGCGTCTGCATCATGTCGAGCACCGGCGAGAAGATCCGCCAGGCCCGCCGGCTCAGCGCGAACCAGATCCCGACCGGGATGCCGATGACGAGGGCCGCCGCGGTCGCCAGGACGACCAGCACGAGAGTCTCGACCGTCGCCTGCCATAGCCGCAGGTTCCACAGGAACAGGAGGCCTAACAGGGTCAGGAGCCCGACCCGCCGGCCGCCGACCTTCCAGGTGGCGAGCGCCGCGGCCCCGATCAGGATCCAGGGCGGCACGGCCACCAGGGCCGAGGTCAGCGCGTCGATCCAGTCGGCGACGTGGCGGCTGACCGCCCGGGTCAGCCAGCTGCCATGGTCGGTGAGCCAATCGAGGCCCTCGTCGCTGAGCGTGTCGAGGGGGAATTTGGGGATTGTCCAGTCCATCGCTCAGCTCCTGCCGGCTCGGAGGAAATCGCGGGCCGGGGATCGCCCGGGTCGGCTCCGCCGGCGCCCGGGCGGGCGGACAGCGCCCGCACGACGTCGCGGCTCGCGAGGCTGCCGACGAGGCGCCCCTCGGTGTCGATCACGGCGAGCACGCCCTCGGCCGCCACCCGGCCGAGGAGCCCCGCGAGTCCGGCATCGGCCTCGACGGTGCCGGACTCGCGATCGAGGAGGCTTGCCAGGGTCTCGTCGGGACGCGCCGCGGCGAGGCGGGCGGCCGGCAGGCGGCCGGCGAAGCGGCCGTCGGGTCCGGCGACCAGCCAGGCCTCGCCGCCGCTCCCGGCCAGCACCGCCCGCGCCTCGGCGGCCGTCTGGGTGGGAGAGAGGACCGGGGCGGTCCCGTCGGCCACCTGCCCGGCGCGCAGGACCGCGACCCGGTCGATATGGGCGACGAAGCGGGCGACGTATTCGGTGGCGGGGGCCGCCACGATCTCCTCGGGCCGCCCGGCCTGGACCACCTCGCCGTCCTTCATCAGCACGATGCGGCCGCCGAGCGCGATCGCCTCGTCGAGGTCGTGCGAGACGAACACGATGGTCTTCTTGAGCGTCTTCTGCAATTCGCGCAGCTCCGCCTGCATGTCGCGGCGGATCAGCGGGTCGAGGGCGCTGAACGCCTCGTCCATCAGCAGGATCTCGGCATCCGCCGCGAGCGCCCGGGCGAGGCCCGCCCGCTGCTGCATGCCGCCCGAGAGCTCGTGCGGATACTTCGCTTCCCAGCCCTTGAGGCCGACGAGCTCGATCGCCCGCATCGCCCGCTCCCGCGTCTGGGCGGCCGGCACCTTCTTGATCTCGAGGCCGAAGCCGACATTGCCCAGGATGGTGCGGTTCGGCAGCAGCGCGAAGTGCTGGAAGACCATGCCGAACATCTTTTGGCGGAAAGCCAGCAGGTCGCGGCGGCTCAGCGCCGTCACGTCGGTGCCGTCGACGACGATGCGCCCGCAGCTCGGCTCGACGAGCCGGTTCATGCAGCGCAGGAGGGTCGACTTGCCCGAGCCCGAGAGCCCCATCAGGACCAGGATCTCGCCCTCCGGCACCTCGACGGCGACGTCGCGCAGCCCGACCACCGCCCCGCACGACGCGGCGATCTCGGCCTTGGTCCTGCCCTGGGCCATCAGGTCCATCGCCCGGGCGGGGTCGCGACCGAAGACCTTGCCGATGCCCTGCAGAGTGATGCGGCCCATTTGCTCACGACTCCCCAGGAGTGGCGCAATCCCCGATTCGTCGTCCGGCCCCGTCGGCGTCGCGGTGCCTTCGATCTGGGATGATGAAAAGCTAGTGGGACCGGACGTCACGGCTTGTCGCGCGGCGACGCTTTCTGCCGGAAAAACGACCATCGCCCATTGCCGCGGTTGGGACGTCTTTGTGCGGTGCAATATTGGCGAATATAGAGGCACGCATGGGCCGTATTGTGCAGAGGATGCTGGTCGTTTGTGCAGATCTCGCGGATTCGGCGAGAGCATTTTCCGGTGACGCGGGTGCCGGTTCGGCAAGAGAAAACGCTGCAAGATCAGATACCTAGAGCGGCATCTGGTTGCAACGCGATCGGGCGCTGCTCCGGAGGCCGGGCCAAGGGTTGCAGGCCTCCCGGCAGGTTTTCTCGTGCGCTCCCCTGCCCGCTCCCTTGCCGGCCTCCGTAGAAGCCTCCGCCGCCGTGAGACGCGCCGGGTCATCCCCGGGAGGGCCGGATCCTCCTGCCGCGACGGTCGGCAGGGCTGTCCGCGTCCGAGGAAGTCCCGGCGTACAAGCATCTCGTCGAACTCTTTCTCGCTTGGAGTGAAACCGCAAGCACGCCATTTATATTTCATATTTACTTTTGTATCTTATGAACTAGCGGCCGATTTTCGTTGAAAACGGCGCGACGGCCTTGGCCTCCACCCTGTGCCGGTTCAGACGGGCCGGCGATACAGAAATATGTTTCTCCAAACTGCGGCTTGACATTGCATCCGGCTTGGAATGATTGTGAGCTGTCTTGAGGTTTCGACCAAGAAACGGAACGATCGTCCAGCGGACATTGATGTCGCCGCGTGCCGATGGGCGCGGAAGCCCGGATGCGCCGTGCCGCAAATTCGGGACGGGAGCGAACCGGAGACGGGGTAGCGACCGCCCCTGGTGGACGGGATCGGCTCGATCCCGGAACGGGACGGGATCGGCTCGATCCCGGAACGGATGACGTGCGACCGGACCGATCATTTCCGAGATCGATGACAGCATAATCAAGTAAAGAGCGAATTTCCGCGCATCAAATCCAAGACGAGCATGCAGGCGCACCGACGGTGTCGGGCAAGGGGTGCAGGATGACCTTTCTGGACAACTTCGGGTCCATCGATCCCGAAAACGGTCCCGCGCGCACGGCGATGTTCTTCCGGCATCTGCGGGCGGATTGGCGCGGCCTGTTCGCCGAGCTGCGGGCCGAGCGGCCGATCCTGGACCTGGCGCCCTTCGCGGTCGTCTCGCGGTGGTCCGACGTGATGGACGCGCTGTCGCGCCCGTCGACCTTCCAGGTGACCTACCGGCCGCACATGGACCCGTCCGTCGGCCCGTTCATGCTGGCGCGGGACGACAGCGAGCTGAACTGGCAGGACAAGGCGGTGATGCGCAGCCTGCTGCGCTGGGACGACCTGCCGGCGATCCGGGATTTCGTCGGGCGCACGGTCGCCGCCGCGCTCGCCGTCGAGGGCGACACGGTCGACGTCGTCGGGCTCGCCTCGCGCCTGGCGCCGCTGCGCGTCGTGCAGCAGAGCTTCGGGTTCTACGGCCCCGACGATGCGGCGATGCTGCGCTGGTCGCGGGCGACGCAGGCCGACATGTTCCACAACCTCACCGGCGACCCGGCGGTGAAGGCCGACAACGTCGCCGCCGGGACCGAGATGCGCGCCTGGATCCGCCGCTTCCTGGCGCGGCGCCAGCCCTGGGCCGAGGCGCGGGGCGAGGACGCCGTGTCCCGCCTGCTGCGCCTGGCCGGGACGGGGGGCGCCGGCTTCGACGCCGAGCGCGTGGTGAGCAACATCGCGGGCCTCCTCGTCGGCGCCGTCGAGACCACCTCCCAGGCCATCGCCAACGCCACCGAGCAGATCCTCCTGCGGCCCGACGTGCGGGCCGAGGCGGTCGAGGCCGCCCGCTCGCCCGACACGGACCGGTTCGACGCGATCGTCTGGGAGGCCTTGCGGTTCAACCCGATGACGACCTTCGTCCTGCGGATCGCCGCGGAGCCGGCCCGGCTCGCCCCCGGCACCGAGCACGAAGTCGCGGTTCCGCCCGGGCGCGTGGTCGCGCTCGCCATCGGATCGGCGATGTTCGACCCGGCCCTGTTTCCCGATCCCGAGAGCTTCAAGCCACGGGCCCGCCTCGACTACCTGCACATGGGCTTCGGCCAGCACCGGTGCCTCGGCCAGTATGTCGGCTACGCGATCATCCCCGAGACGGTGCGGCAGATCCTGCGCCTGCCGGGGGTCCGGCTGCTCGACGGCGAGGCCGGCCGCATCGACGACCGGGGCGGTCCGTTCGCGGAGCGCTTCGTGCTCGGCATCACCCCGTGACCGCTCCCGACCCGCCCGCCGCCCGAGCCCCGGACCCTTCCATGCCCGAACGTCCCGTCTTCGAGGTCGGCCTGGTGCTGGCCGGCGCCATCTCGGCCGGGTGCTACTCGGCCGGCGTGATGGATTTCCTGATCGAGGCGCTGGACGGCTACTACGCCGCCCGCGACGCACCCGGCTGGGACGGCCCGACCCACGACGTGCGGGTGCCGGTGCTGGCGGGCGCCTCGGCGGGCGGCATGACCGCCGGCATGGCGGCCCTGCACATGTTCCGCGGCCTCGACCACGTCCGGCCGGCGGAACCGCCGCCGCCCGAGCCGCGCAACCGGCTCTACGCGAGCTGGGTGCGCGAGATCGCGATCGAGCGCCTGCTCGAGACCCGCGACCTCGACGGCACGAGCGGCCTCAAGTCGGTCCTGTGCAGCGCCGTCCTCGACGACATCCTCGGCAGCGCGTTCGCGATCGAGGGGCCGCCCGTCCGGCGGCCCTGGATCGGGCGGGGCGAGCGCGACGGCTTGCGGGTGATGCTGACGCTGACGAACCTGCGCGGGGTCCCGTACTCGTTCGACCTCGTCGGGGCCGGGACGAACCGGGCCTTCGGCATGACGAACCACGCCGACGTCGCCTCGTTCGAGCTGGGCAGCGGCGCCCCCCGGGCCGGCGATCCCTGGCTCGACGTGACGCGGACCGACGACCCGGCCTGGGACTTCTTCAAGGTCGCGGCGCTCGCCACCGGGGCCTTCCCGGTCGGGCTCGCCCCCCGCCGCGTCAGCCGGCCGGGCTCCGACCTCCTCGCCTGGAGCACGGTGGGCCGCGACGGCGCGGACGGCCGGTTCACGATCATCGCGCCGGACGAACGATACGACGTGAAGGCCATCGCCCGGTACTGGGCCGTCGACGGCGGGACGATCGACAACGAGCCGCTGGAACAGGCGCGGCGCTACCTCACCAACGGCTACCCGGACGAGCCCGCCGGCGACAAGGCGCGCCGCTCGGTCGTGCTGATCGCGCCGTTCCCGAACTACCAGGCGCTGCCGGCCGATCCGGTCACCGGCACGCTCGCGACCGCGCTGCCGGGCCTGTTCTCGGCGCTGATCAACCAGGCGCGGTTCAAGCCCGAGGAACTGGCCCGGGCGCATGACGGCTCCGACTTCTCCCGCTTCATCGTCTCGCCGGTGCGCCAGCGGGCGGACGGGAAGCCGATCGTCTTCCCGATCGCCAGCGGCGCGCTCGGCGGCTTCAGCGGCTTCCTGCACGAGAGCTTCCGCCGCCACGACTACCTCCTCGGGCGCCGCAACGCCCAGGCCTTCCTGCGCTGGAACTTCGTGCTGCCGGGGACGAACGGCCTGTTCGACGGGGCGACCATCGCCGAAAGCTGGCGGGTACGCGACGCCAGCAAGGCGACCGGGTCGATCGCCCCCGGCGAGGAGCGCGGGCTCGGCTTCAGGACGCTGGTGCTCCCCGACGGCTCGCAGGCGGACGTGCCGCTCTATCCCATCATCCCGCTGACGCCGAAGCTCCAGGAACCGATCGAGATCGGCGAGGCGGACCGGCCCCGCCCCGAGGACGTCCGGCAGGACCTCCTGCGCGGCGACCTGCGGCAGCGAATCGAGAAGGTGGTCTCGACCCTCGTCGACATCGATTTCCGCAAGGAAACCGACGATATGGGCCTGATCCTCGGCTACCTGGCACGCCGGGGCGCCAAGACGTTCGGGGTCGGCGTCGCCTCGCGCAAGGCCGACCGGGTGGTGGCGGCGACGATCGAGGCGCTGAAGGCCGATTTTCCCAGGGGCATCGCCGACGCGCCCTGACCCGTGAACGATCTGAAACAGCAGCGGGGCGGACGCGATCGTGCCCCGTCCTGTCGATATTTCTTCTACGCGGAGACTACGGACGTGGGAACGGGGCGCCTCGCCAAGATCATCGTCGGCATCATCGCCGTCCTGCTGATCGTCGTCGGCATCGGATTCAAGATCTACCGCGACAAGCTCTACGTCGCGCTGCCGGACTACCCGCCCGTCAAGGAGGCGCGCTGGCTCGGCCAGGCGTGGTCGAACGACGAGCAGGACTGGTACCACCATGCCGACCAGGGCACGCAGACCCTCAACATCCCCTACGAGTGGTTCATCGCCCTCGAGCAGCCGCGCCTGACGCTGGTCGGCGACGTCGGCCGGCTCGCCGACCCGGCCTATCTCGACCGCTACGGCTTCATCCCGGGGGCGACGCGTGGCGGCGAGATCCAGCTGCCGATCGGCTTTGCCCGCGGCGGTGACAAGGCCGAGGACCGGGGCGACATGCTGCTGCCGGACGGCCGGCCCTGGCTCAACCCGCGCACGGGCAAGCCGACCCACAAGATCGGCTTCACCTGCGCGGCCTGCCATACCGGGCGCCTGACCTATCGCGAGACGGCGCTCCTCGTCGACGGCGGGCCCGCCCTCACCGACCTCGGCAAGTTCCGGCAGGGCCTCGGCCTCTCGATCCTGTTCACCAAGTACGTCCCCGGCCGCTTCGACCGGTTCGCCATGAACGTGCTCGGCGAGGATGCGAGCGAGGCCCAGAAGTCCGACCTGAAGGCCCAGCTCGACGCGCTGTGGGACCGGCTCGACGCGGTGCGCAAGCTCGACAAGAAGGTCGCGGCGGCGACCGTCGACGAGGGCTACGGCCGGCTCGACGCCCTGAACCGCATCGGCAACACGGTCTTCGCCCTCGACCTCGACGACGCAGCCCGGGAGGCGAACTACGCCGCCACGACCGCGCCGGTGAACTTCCCCCACGTCTGGAACACGTCGTGGTTCGACTGGGTGCAGTACAACGCCTCCATCGAGCAGCCGATGGTGCGCAACGCCGGCGAGGCCCTCGGCGTCTCGGCTCCCGTCAACCTCACCGGCCCGGCCAAGGACCTCTTCACCTCGCAGGTGCACGTCGAGAACATCGCCCGGATCGAGAAGCAGATCGCCGGCGAGCAGCCGGACGCACAGGCCGGCTTCACGGGCCTGCGCGCCCCGCGCTGGCCGAGCCTGTTCGCGGAGATCGACAAGGCGAACGCGATCGACCTCGGCCGGGCCCGCAAGGGCGCCGGGCTCTACGGCGAGCTGTGCCAGGGCTGCCACCAGGCCCCGATCGGCCGCAAGGAGTTCTGGGACTCGACGGCGTGGCTGAAGCCGAACGCGTTCGGGCAGCGCTACCTCGTGGTGAAGCCCATCCCCATCGCCACGATCGGGACCGATCCGGCCCAGGCCGAGGACATGATCGCCCGCACGGTCGCCCTGCCCGACACCCTGGTGCGGGCGCTCAAGGACCGCAGCGGCGACGGCCCCGGCGACGTCCCGCTCGGCGAGCCCGACAAGGACGGCCGTTATGCCTTCGGGCCCGCCCTCGGCGTGACGGTGAAGCGCACGGTCGACCGCTGGTACGACAGCCAGACCCTGCCGACCGCGAAGGCCGACCGCGAGCGCCTGAACGGCTACCGGCCGAACGGTATCCAGGCGCCGCTCGCCTACAAGGCACGCCCCCTCGACGGGGTCTGGGCGACGCCGCCCTTCCTGCATAACGGCGCGGTCCCGAACGTCTTCGCGCTGCTGTCGCCGGTGGCGGAGCGCCCGAAGAGCTTCACCCTCGGCCGGCGGGAATTCGATCCGGTCTGCCTCGGCTACCAGCTCACCGCCGTCGCCGCCAAGGACCCGAAGGACTGCCTGAACGCCGAGGCCGGCGCAGAGGCCAACCGGCTCGGCGGGCTGTTCACCCTCGACACCGCGAAGCGCGGCAACCTCAACACCGGCCACGAATTCGCCGGCACCAAGGGGACGGGCGTCATCGGGCGGGCGCTCTCGGTCGACGAGCGCCTGGCGCTGGTCGAGTTCCTCAAGACCGACTGCATCAACGGCGTCGATCCCGACCCCGCCCGGGCCGCCGCCTCGACGACGCGGTGCGAGGCCCTCGACGCGGCCGCGCGCTGAGGGACCGCCTCCGCGCCGCCCAGGGCGCGGAGGCGGGTTTGCCGCGGGCGACGCCGCGGGTGTGATGCCCTCGACGTCGTCCCGTTCACGCGGCCCGCGGGTCCGACAGGGCCCGGTCGACCGTGCCGGTCGCGTCGAAGGCGTGGATCCAGCCGAAATCCTCGGGGAAGCGGGCCATGCGGGCGTCGCGCCGCGCCAGCGGGTCAGGCCCGACGGAATCGGGCCGATGCAGCAGGCGGTTCGTCGCCCAGGCGCTGCGCTGGATCGTGCGGGCGCGGGCCTGGCGGAGCCCCTGGTAGCGCCGCATCGTCCCGTCGAGGTCGCGGGCGCCGTCGGCGGCCAGCCGCGCGGCGAGGGTCACGGCATCCTCGTTCGTGGTGTCGGCGCCCTGGCCGTGGTGGGGCAACTTGGCATGCGCGCTGTCGCCCATCAGCACCGTCCGGCCGCGGTGCCAGCGCCGCAAGGGATCGGTGACGAACTGCGTCTGAGACCCTATCCAACCCCAGTCGAGGCTCTCGCCCCGCTGTCACTCTCATACTGGGATATCAGTCGATGGAAAATCGAACGACTTCTAAGGAGATCCTCGGCAGGACGAGATTTTCTGGGCGCCGCCACCGAGATCGGCCTATCATCGATCGGCCTGGAACTTAGGACAGGGCTCCGATCCCGGTTGTGGAACGGACGGCTGGACGAGCGGCCACGACGCCCGATCGGGGAAAGCCCGCGCGTCGGGTTCGTCGAACGGCCGGCCGACGCGCCGGTTCATCTCAGGGCCGCACCATTGAGGGCCGCAGCGTCTGTGGCGCGGCAGGGCTCGATCGCGCGAGGGCTCGGGCGCAGGTCGAGCACCCGATGCAGGATGCGGCCGAGCTGCTCGGCCGAGTACGGCTTGTGCAGCAGCTCGAACCCGTGCGCGTCCGACTGCGCGAGCACGTGGCTGTAGCCCGAGGCCAGGATCACGGGCAGGTGCGGCGCGCGCTGCTGCAGCTCCTGCGCCAGGGCGACGCCGCCCATGCCCGGCATCACGACGTCGGAGAACACCAGGTCGAACCGGCTCCCGTCGCGGCCCAGCTCCTCCAGCGCCTCCTCGGCATTGGCGGCCCAGACGGGCCGATAGCCGAGATCCTCCAGGATCTGCGTCGCGAACTGGCCGACGCCGACGTTGTCCTCGACCACGAGGATCCGCTGTCCGGTTCCCAGGGGAGCGTGCCCGTCGTCCTGCGGACGGTCCGCGGCCATCCGCTCGTCGGACGCGACCTCCGGCAGGTAGAGCGTGAACGTCGTGCCCTGTCCCAGGGTGCTCCGCACGTCCACGTCGCCGCCCGACTGCTTGGCGAAGCCGAAGACCTGAGACAGGCCCAAGCCCGTGCCCTTGCCCACCGCCTTCGTCGTGAAGAACGGCTCGAAGATCCGGCTGATCTCTCCCGGCGCAATCCCCGTGCCGGTGTCGATCAGCGCCACGGCCGCGAAGCGCTCCTGGGATCCGGCGTGGCCGCGGATGGCGGGCAGCGCCGTGCCGCACGACACCCGCAGGGTCAGGGTCCCTTCGCCGTCCATGGCGTCGCGGGCATTCACCGCCATGTTGACGAGGGCGGTCTCGAACTGGCTCAGGTCCGCCCGGACGAGGCAGGGCCCATGCGGCCCCTCGGTGACGACCCGCACCCGCGCGCCCGTCAGCGTGTCGAGCATGTCGGCGATCCCGCGCACCTTCTGGCCCACGTCGAAGACCTCCGGCTTGAGGGCTTGGCGCCGGGCGAAGGCCAGCAGCTGGCCGGTGAGCTTGGCGGCCCGCTCGACGGTGTCCGACACCGCGTCGAGGTACCGGCGCTTGCGCACCTCCGGCAGGTCGGGCCGGCGCAGGAAGTCGACCGACGACCGGATGATGGTCAGCAGGTTGTTGAAGTCGTGCGCCACCCCGCCGGTGAGCTGGCCGACGGCTTCGAGCTTCTGCGATTGGCGCAGGGCGTCCTGGGCCTGGGCGAGCTGGGCCTGGCTTCGCAGCCGCTCGGTCACGTCCATCACGAACTGGTAGCAGCCGGTGCGCTCGCCGCTCGCGTCGCGCAGGGTGCGGAAGCTGATCTGGTAGCAGGGGCGGGCGCGCTCGGCGTCGCCGTACTCCTCCACCACGGTGATCTCCTCGCCGGCGAGGCCGCGGCCCCAGCCGGCCCGCACCTGGGCCTGGTGCTCGGGCTGGTCGGCCAGCAGGTCGAGCATGTTGTCGCCGACCTTCGGCCGCACGCCGTAGATCCGCTCGAACTCGTCGGCATTGGCCTTGTTGATGGCCAGGATCGTGTAATCGAGATCGGCCGCCATCACCATGATGTCGGTGCGCTCGACGATGGTGGCCAGCAGGTTGCGCTCCGCCGTCCGTTCGGAGACCTGCTGCTCCAGGGTCTCGTTCAGCTCCTGCAGGCGGCGCTCGCTCTCGGCCAGGCGATGCTCGGTCTCCTTGCGCCGGCTCAGATCGACCGTCACGGCCAGGAAGTTCTTGAAGCAACCCTCCGCGTCGTCGAGGCGCCGGATGCTGGTATTGGCCCAGATCGCGGTGCCGTCCGGGCGCAGGTAGCGCTTGTCGAGGGAGGTGCTGCGTCCCGTCCCGATCGTCTCCGCGACCGCCGCCAGGCTGGGCGAGAGGTCGTCCGGGTCGGTGACGGACGTGAAGTCGAGCCCCAGCAACGCGTCGGCGGACCGTCCGAGGATGCGGCACAATTCGGTGTTCACCCGCAGGAAGCGGCCCTCGGCGCTCACCTCGGACAAGCCGACCGAGGCGCCGGCGAAGATCGCCGCCAGATGCGCCTCGCTCTTGCTCAGGGCCGTCTCGGCGCGGCCGCGCTCGATCGCCGCCTTGACGCGCTCGCCCACCTCCCGGATCAGGTCCTCCTCGGCCCGGGTCCAGACGCGCGGGGTCGCGCTCTGCACGGCGAGGAGCCCCACCCACTGGTCCTCCCGGAACAGGATGACGTCGACGTAGGCGGCGACCCGCCGCGATGCCAGGCCCTCGCGCGCCTCGGCGCCGAAGCGCGCATCCGAGGCCACGTCCTCGACGGCGACGACCGCGTTGTCGCGGTAGGCGGCCAGGAGATCCGGGCCGAAGGACGCCAGGGAGTGCTCCCCGACGATCGAATCGACGCCCCGGGCGTAGTCCCGTTCGACCTTCATCAGGCTGCCGCCGATCTCGGCGTAGAAGACTCGGCTGGCGTCGAGCCGCCGGCCGAGGCGCCGGGCCGCGACCTCGGCGATGTCCGCCGGCAATGTCAGCGGCCGCAGCGCGTCGCTGAGGTCCAGGAGGAAGGATTGCCGCCCCGGTCCGTCGCCGGGCGGGCCCTTGGCCTCCCGCCGGCCGCGCGGGGGAGACGCCGCAGGGCCGACGATCTCGGTGCAGGTGCCGTACAGACCCTCGACGCGCCCGGCGGCATCGCGGACCGGCAGGTGGAAGAGGGAGTACCGGGCCGCTTCCTGCGCGTCCGCGTGGCCCGTGGCCCGATCCACGACGAGCACGGCGGCGTCGGCATGGACCGGGCTGCCGGCATAGGCCGCTTGCGTGAGGGTGACGAGATCGGCTCCGATCCCGGACCAGACGTCGAGGTAGTCGCGCCCGAGCGCTTCCGGGTGCCTGCGCCCGAGGATCTCGGCATAGGCATCGTTGTAGAGGAGGGTCCGCCCGGCTCCCCAGACCAGGAACGCCGGCTGGTGCGAGGCGAGGATCGCGCCCACGAGGATCGTCAGGTCTTGCGGCCAGGCCGAGCGGTCGCCGAGCGGCGATGCCGCCCAGTCGTGCCCGTCCATGAGCGTGCTCATCCCGCCGCCGTCGGCGCGGAGGTCGGGGACCGAGAGAAGGCCGTCGGATCTGTCGTGCATGACGTCCTGTCCCCGCTTCGCGCGCGTGGCGGCCACGCGCCGCGGAAGATCGCGGGCCGATTGGCGCCCGCCCGCCTACCCGCCCGCGCCGCATCCGTGAGCGCCACCCGTTCGACAGGCCTGCGGGGCTCGGGAGGCCGGGCGGCAAGGGTTCGGCCGATCCGGTTCGGCCGTCGGAGAGGCGGCTTTCCGGCCGTGCGAGCGTGAGCGGTCTCACACGGAGCACCGGCTGTCAAAGCAATCGTCGCGGAAACCCGAGCGGGCGACGCGGCGGCGCACCGATGCGAGCCTGGTCAGGCCGCCTTGCAGCCGTCCCCGTCCATCAGCGCGTAGCAGGTCCGGTCGCGGCCGGTCGCCTTGGCCTCGTAGAGGGCGGCATCGGCGAGATCGAACAGGGCGCCGGGCGTGCCGCCCTCGCGCGGCAGGCCGAGGGCGAGCCCGACGCTCACCGTGATCCGGCCGACGCTCGCGCCCTCTGCCTCCACCACCAGGCTGGCGACGGCCGCGTGCACCCGCTCGGCGACGCTCACCGCCCCCTCCGCGTCGGTGCCCGGCAGCAGGATGGCGAATTCCTCGCCGCCGACCCGGGCGACGAGATCGGCCGGCCGGCGCGCGCTCGCCGACAGGGCGCCGGCGATCCCCTGCAGCACCCGGTCGCCGACCGCGTGCCCGTGGCGATCGTTGTAGCGCTTGAAGTGGTCGGCATCGACGACGAGGAGCGGCAGCGGCTCGCCGCGCCGGCGCGCCTCCGCGAAGGTGCGGGCGAAGGCCTCCTCGAAGGCTCGGCGGTTGGGCAGGCCGGTGAGCGCGTCGGTGCGCGAGAGCCGGGCCAGGGCGGCCTCCGCCTCCGAGCGCCGCCGCAGCTCCCAAGCGATCAGGAACGACAGCCCGATCGTCAGCCCGCACAGGGCGAGCAGCATGGCGCCGATCACCAGGGCCTTCCCCCGCCACTCCGCCTCGATCTCGTCGGTGGAGAGCGCGACGTTGAGGATCAGCGGCAGGCCGCCGACCTGGGTGAAGGCGTAGAGCCGCTGGACCCCGTCGCTGTGGGTGACGCCGACGAAGCTGCCGCTGCGCTCGCGCCGGAAGCGCTGGAAGTTCGTCGAATCGGCGAAGTTCGGCGCCAGCTCCGGGTTCGGCTCGGGATAGCGCACGAGGCGGGTGCCGTCGTCGAGGAACAGGTTGATCGTGCCCTCGCGCCCGAGCTTGATCCGGGCGAACAGGCTGTCGAAGTAGGACAGCGACAGGCTGCCGAGCACGATCCCGCTGAACGACTGGTCGCTCAGGCCGATGCGCCGGCTGAGCACCACGACGGGGGTGCCGTTAAGCTGGGAGATCACCGGCCGGCTGATATGGAGGCCGATGCCCGGATCGGCCTTGTGGGCCCGGAAGTACTCTCGATCGGCGCCGTTGATGCGCCGGGCCGGCCACCCGGCGGCGTCGTAGAGCGCGTTGCCGTGCTCGTCGAGGACCAGCATCACGCCGAGGTCGCGGGCGTTGACGGCGCGGTCGAACAGGATGCGCTGGCGGAAGCGCGGGCTGATCTCCTCGAGATCGTACATCTGCAGGTTCTCGACCACACTCTTCAGCGCCAGGTCGATGATCTCGACGTTGCGGTCGATGTCGCGCTCGATCACCTGGAGCAGGTTCTGCGCGGTCCGCTCGGCCTTGTCCCAGGCGTCCTGGCGCAGCTGGAGCAGCATCAGGGTGCAGACGGCGATGATGCCGAGCGGCACGAGGGTGCCGAGCAGGAGCCAGGTCTGGGCCGCCTGGGCGCCCCGCGTCAGGGCCGTGGGCAGGCGCGGGGTCATGCGTCGCACGGGAAGCGGGGGGTGAAGGCGGCGGCGACCGGCCGGAAGGCGGTGACCACCGCCGGATCGAGGCGCCCGGACATGCCCTCGAGGATCGCGAAGGCCGCCTCGCCCGCCATCGGCGGCTTGTAGGAGCGGCGCTCGATCAGGGCGGCGTAGATGTCGCAGACGGTGATCAGGCGCACGAGATCCGTGATGTCGTCCGCCTTCAGCCGGTCGGGATAGCCTGATCCGTCGAGCATCTCGTGGTGGGAACGCACGACCGCCAGCATCTCCGGGCCGAAGCCCTGGCCGGCGAGCATGCGGTAGCCCTCGTCGGGATGCCGGCGCACGATCGCCATCTCGTTCGCGTCGAGCTTGCCCGGCTTGTTGAGGATCGCCGAGGGGACGTGGATCTTGCCGACGTCGTGCAGCAGCGCCGCCTTGGTGAGGCGGTGGGATTCGAGGTCGCCGAGGCCGAGGCTGCGGGCGAAGGCGGCGGCGAGCCCGGTCACGAGGAGGCAGTGCTGGTGGGTGGCGTCGTCGAAGCGCTGCACCGCCCGGACCCAGTCGCGGATGCCGGTCTCGCGCACAGCGCGGCCGACGAAGTCGGTCCCGGTATCGACGGGGGCCTCGGTGATCGGCCGCTCGTCGACGAAGAGGCTGCTGTAGAAGCCCCGCGCCGCGTCGCTGGAGCGCACGGCGCCGAACGGCACGGGCCCGGCCTCGTCGGCGAAGGCGCCGACGGCGTCGCGCAGGCGGGCAACGTCGAACGGCGCGCAGAGGGTCCGGGAAGCCCCGAGCGCGACCCCGAACAGGCGCGCACGCGCGCTGTCCTGGTTCATCAGGACGACGAGGGGCGTGCCCCTGCGGGCGCGGCCGACGAGGCGGCGCACCCGCGCGACCGCCTCCGCGCTGAAATCGTCGACGTCGGTGACGAGGGCGTCGGCCGGCCCGGCCGTGGCCTCGTCGCCGTAGAGGTCGTGGATCTCGCAATCGATCCCGCCGGCGAGATCCCGCGCGAGATCCTGGGCGAGGCCGCGGCTGCGGCAGGGGTTGTCCGAGATCAGCAGGATCCGGTTCATCGAGGCGCTCGCCCGCCCTCTCAGGAGAACATCGCGTCGACGGCGTCTCGGGGAACGGTTGCGTGCCCGCGATGCAGTTCCGCGATCGCCCGGCGGGTTGTCACGATCGCATTCGGGCCGGCCGGCCGGTGAGGCTGCAGCAACGTGGTGCGATCGACGTCCTCGGGTGATCCTGGCGGGCTGCAGATCATGGCATCGATCACTGTTGGCGATTGGCCCACCACCATGGATAGGCCGTTATGGGTAGGCAATCTGCCTCGTCATGGATACCGGAAACGGTCTTAACAATCTGCTTACGCAGCGAATGACGAAATCTTTCCGGCAGTCGACGGGGATGGATTGCCGTACGGATGCGCCAGACTTCATGAAAAAATTCCCGAAGCTGTGATCACGGCAGTCATGATCGGATACGAGAGGATTTTTTTCCGGCTGCGACTTGGGCGTCCAGCCTCGTGGCGAGGAAGCGGGCGGTCTCGGCGGTCGGGCACCCGGACCGGCGCGACCGCTGCAAGGAGGCCGACGGCACCCGGGACGCCGCCCCGGTCTCCACCGCCGCCGCCGCGATCGACGACACGGTCCGATCGCTCGAGGCCTCGACGCGCAGGATCGTCGCGAGATCTCGCGCGTCGCCGTTGCGGTCTCGCGCAGGCGCACGGGAGGGCCGGTCCCGCGGGCAGGCGGTTGCAAGGTCTCGAGATCGGTCGCCGGACCGCCAGCGACGCGCGCGGAGAGCGGGGCGCCCGTCCGCACGGCGTCCCTCGCCGGGCCGCTCGTCCGGGCTTCTCTCGGCTCTCGTCCCGGGACCGGCCGCACGGAGCCGCAAGCGTCAGAGCAGCCCGCCCGTGGGCGCGCCATGCCCGGCGCGGGGCCGACGCGCGGGTGCCTCGATCGCGCCACCCGGGCTCGGGGCCGGAGCGCCGATCGTCGGCCGGCGGCCCGGGCCCTGAAAAGACCGGATCTGCCATTCCGGGGATCGGCCGGGCGGAGAGGGCGCCTGCGCGTTCAGCAGGCCGGCCGGAGACCTCGGGCGCTCGCCCACACCCCGCCCGGATACCCCCGCGGCGTCACTCGTAGACGCAGACGTAGATCTTGCGCACGGTCTCGATCGTCCGCCAGACGCCGACGAAGCCGGGCTTCATGACGAAGCTGTCGCCGGCGCGATACGTCTTGGTCTCGCCGCCCTTCTCCTCGATCTCCACCAGGCCGGAGAGGATGTGGCAGAACTCGAAAGTCGTGCCCTTGATCGAGTGGGTTTCGCCCGGGGTCGCCTCCCAGATGCCGGTCTTGACCGTCTCTTCGCGCGACTCGTCCTGCGCCCAGGTCTTGAACGAGGGAGAGCCCGCGATCAGGCGCTCGGGAAGCGGGAGCGCGTGCTTTGGCTCGAACGTCGGATCGGTGTCGATGGTGACGAGGAGGGTCATGGCTGTCTCGCGGAAGAGGTGATGGCCGCAGGCGCGCGCCGGGCCTCGCCCGGCGGATCTCCGGCTTCGCCTGCCGCCGCCGGGGAGCCGTCCGATTGTACGGAGGCCCGAACCGCCGCCCTCGCCGCCCGCCGCGGGGGTTTTGGAAGGAAATGCCGAAAACGCGCCGATTTCCGGTGAAAGCTGTGGTCGGCCGTCGCGCATCATCGTCCCGGCGGAACATGCGGATCGCTCGCGAAGCCGGCGACGGCCGATGTCGAGCCCCCTCCCGGGTGGGACCGGCTCGCGCCGCGGACCGCCGGTCGGTGAGGGAGGGCGAGAGCGGCGCGCCTATCGACCGGGATGGTCGAGAGCCCGGCCCGCCCCGGTCGCCGCCGCTCGCCGGCCCCCGTTTGCCACCTGAAGGACCGCCTGCCATGACCGATCCCATCCGGCACCTCGCCGAGGCCGGCCGCCTCGACCGGTTCTACGTCGACGGCGCCTGGCGCGAGGGCGCGGGCGCGGAGCGCGTCGCCGTCGTATCCCCGGCGAGCGAGACGGTGATCGCCGAGATCGCTCTGGGGACCGAGGCCGACGTCGCGCACGCGGTCGCCGCCGCCCGGCGCGCCTTCCCGGCCTGGTCGCGCACGGCGCCCGCCGAGCGCGCGGCGCTGCTCGACCGCGTCCACGGCCTCGTGATCGCGCGGCTCGAGGCTTTCGCGCAGACGCTGAGCGCCGAGATGGGCGCGCCCATCACCTATGCCCGAGAGGCCCAGGTGCCGCTCGCCGCCGCCCATATCCGGGTCGCGCGCGATCTCATGGCGACCTTTCCGTTCCTGTCGCGGCGCGGCACCACCGCCATTGCCCGCGAGGCCATCGGCGTGTGCGGCCTCATCACGCCGTGGAACTGGCCGCTCTACCAGATCACCGCAAAGGTCGCCCCGGCCCTGGCGGCGGGCTGCACCGTGGTCCTCAAGCCGAGCGAGCTCTCGCCCCTGAGCGCGCTCCTGTTCGCCGAGGTGATGGACGAGGCCGGCTGCCCGGCCGGCGTGTTCAACCTCGTCAACGGCACCGGGCCGGTGGTCGGGGAGGGGCTCTCCACCCATCCGGAGGTCGACATGATCTCGATCACCGGGTCGACGCGGGCCGGCGTGCTGGTGGCGCAGGCGGCCGCGCCGACGGTCAAGCGCGTGGCGCAGGAGCTCGGCGGCAAGTCGCCCAACGTCGTGCTCCCGGATGCCGATCTCGCCCGCTGCATCCCCCTCGGCATCGCCGCGGCGATGCGCAACCTCGGGCAATCCTGCAGCGCCCCGACCCGGATGCTGGTGCCCCGCGCCCGTCTCGCCGAGGTGGAGGCCCTGGCGCGCACGACCGTCGCCGGATTCGTCGTCGGCGATCCGCGGCGCGAGGCGACGACCCACGGGGCGATCGCCAACCGGGCGCAGTACGACCGCATCCAGCGGATGATCGCGATCGGCATCGAGGAGGGCGCCAAGCTCGTCGCCGGCGGGACCGGACGGCCCGACGGCCTGACGACCGGCCTCTACGCCCGGCCGACCGTTTTCTCCGAGGTGCGCCGCGACATGGCGATCGCCCAGGAGGAGATCTTCGGGCCGGTCCTGGCGATCCTGCCCTACGACGGCGTCGAGGAGGCGGTGGAGATCGCCAACGACACGATCTACGGGCTGGGCGCCCACGTCCAGGGCACCGACATGGCGCAGGTGCGGGCGGTGGCCGGCCGCATCCGCGCCGGGCAGGTCCACCTCAACGCCCCGGCCTGGGATCCGGAGGCGCCGTTCGGCGGCTACAAGCGCTCGGGCAACGGCCGGGAATACGGCCGCGAGGGGCTGGAGGAGTACCTCGAGACCAAGGCGATCCTCGGCTACTACGACTGAGCCCGGGGGCCGGCCCGCCGGACGATACCGGCGGCCGGCGCACGCCGCGCAGCAGAATATGCCGGCCCGTCCGGCCACTCCGGCACACCCGGATCGAGGCGCCCGGCTAGGCTGTCCCGGACGCCAAGCAGACTTGCGTTGGCAGGCCAACGCTTCGCCCGCTCAGGTTCTTGTCTTGTCGCAGATTTTCGGCGCCGAACCGGTCACCACTTCGGCGAAATCTGCTTAGGGAGCCCACGGATGCCAGCACCTCTCCTCCATATCGACACGACGCCGGACCTGCCGGCGGCCGCCGATGTCGTGGTGATCGGCGGCGGGGTCGTGGGCACGTTCACGGCCTACTACCTCGCGCGCCGGGGCGTCAGCGTCGCGCTCGTCGAGAAGGGCCGGATCGGGGCCGAGCAGTCGAGCCGCAACTGGGGCTGGTGCCGCCAGCAGAACCGCGACGCCCGCGAATTGCCGATGGCGACCAAGGCCCTCGACCTGTGGGACCGGCTCGCGGCCGAGATCGGCGAGGATCCGGGCTTCCGGCGCTGCGGCCTCCTCTACCTCAGCAACGACGAGGCCGAGATCGCCCGCTGGGCCAAGTGGCGCGATTTCGCCGCCGGCGAGGGCGTCGTCACCCACGTGCTCGGCGCCGCCGAGGCGCGCGAGCACGGCCGGGCCACCGGCCGGGAGTGGAAGGGCGGGGTGTTATCGCCCACCGACGGCATCGCCGACACCTCCCGGGCGGTGCCGATCGCCGCGCGCGGCGTGATGAAGGCCGGCGGGACCGTGCACCAGTTCTGCGCCGCCCGCGGCCTCGAGCTCGAGGGCGGGCGCGTCAGCGGAGTCGTGACCGAGAAGGGCACCATCCGCACGAAGGTGGCGGTCATGGCCGGCGGCGCCTGGGCGTCGTCGTTCGTGCGCCAGCTCGGCATCCGCTTCCCGCAGGCGGCGGTGCGCCAGTCGATCATGGCGGTCGGCCCCAACGTCGCCGGCCTGCCGGACGCGCTCTACACCGCGGGCGTCTCGCTCACCCGCCGCGGCGAGAGCGGCGGCTACAACCTGGCGATCAGCGGGCGCGCGCGGGTCGATCCCACGCCGCAGCAGATCCTGTTCGCCCGCGAGTTCGTGCCGATGTTCGCCAAGCGCTGGCGCGTCCTCCTGCCGGGTGGCGCCGAGGCGTGGCGCAGCGGCCACGAGACCGCGAAGCGCTGGGCCCTCGACAAGCCGACGCCGATGGAGCGCATGCGCATCCTCGATCCGAAGCCCGACGCGCGCCTCGTCGCCGAGACCCACCGGCGCGCCCTCGCGCTGCTGCCGGCCCTGCGCGACACCGCGATCACCGCGTCCTGGGCCGGCTACGTCGATTCGACGCCCGACGGCGTGCCGGGAATCGGCGAGGTCACGGGCGTGCCCGGCCTCGTCCTGGCGGCGGGTTTCTCCGGCCACGGCTTCGGCATCGGCCCGGGCGCCGGCCACCTCATCGCCGACATCGTCACCGGCGCCGAGCCGCTGGTCGATCCGCGCCCCTACCATCCCGATCGCTTCCACGCCTCGGCCTGGGGGAAGGTCGCGGAGTTCTGACGCCCCGATCGCGGCCCCGCCGCCGCCCCCCCCGATTTCGTTCGATCCACGCGGTCCGCCTCCGTGCGACGGCCGCCCCCGAGGAGTTCCGGCTCGCCATGACGGCTACGACTGAGATTCGCTCCATGACGGAGCAGGACCTGGAGCGGGGGCACGCCCTGTCCCAGGCGGTGCGCTGGCCCCACCGGCTCGAGGACTGGCGGCTGTTCCACGCCGTCGGCCGGGGCCTGGTCGCCACCGAGGGCGGCGCGATCACCGGCTGCGCGATGTCGTGGCTCTACGGCGAGCGCCTGGCGACGATCGGCATGGTGATCGTCGATCCCGCCCTGCAGGGCCGCGGGACCGGCAAGCGGCTGATGAGCGACCTGATCGCGCGGGCCGGCGCGCGGGCGATCCGGCTGACGGCGACCGCGGCGGGCCGCCCGCTCTACGAGCGGCTCGGCTTCGTCGTCAGCGGGTCGATCACGCAGCACCAGGGCCAGGCCGATGCGGGCGCGGCGGTGGCCGACGAGCGCGTGCGTCCGGCCGCGGAGGCGGACTGGGCCGCGATCGAGGGGCTCGACGCCGCCGCCACCGGCGGCGACCGCACGGCGCTCCTGCACGCCCTCCGGGCGCAGGGCCGGACCGCGGTGCTGGAGCGCGACGGCCGGATCATCGGCTTCTCGGTCTGCCGGCCCTTCGGGCGCGGCCACGTCGTCGGCCCGATCGTCGCCGCGTCGGACGACGACGCGGTCGCCCTCGCCTCGGTCCACGTGCGGGACCATGCCGGGGCGTTCCTGCGCGTCGACACCCGTCGCGACGACGGTCCCTTCGCCGAGTTCCTGTCGGCCTCGGGCCTGGTCAACGTCGATCGCAGCGTCGAGATGACCCGGGGCGAGGACGAGCGCGGCGGGTCCGTGCAGGTCTACGGCCTGGCGAGCCAGGCCCTGGGCTGAGTGGATCCGAAGCCTCGGCTTGCCGAGGCATCGTCCGCGTGGGTCCGTCGGTCGGCGGCAGGCGGTTCGCCGCCCACGGTGCCGCACGATCGCGCGCTGGCCCCGCCGGCGCGGATCGCCGACACTCGCCTGGCCGGCATAAGGCCGAAGCAACCCCGGTGAGGACCGCCCCATGCGACGCATCGCCTGCCTGCACACCATCGACAGCAATGTCGACGTGTTCGAGGCCGCCCTGACGAAGACGAGCTTTCGCGACGTGGCGCTGAGCCACGCGGTCCGTCCCGATCTCCTCGCCGGGGCGGAGCGGGCCGGGCACCTCACCCCCGAGATCCGCGCCGAGACGGCCGCACTCCTGCGGGGGCTGTGCGCCGAGGCCGACGCCGTCCTCCTGACCTGCTCGACCCTGGGCCCCGCGGTCGAGGAGGCCGGGCGGGACGCGCCGGTGCCGGTCATGCGGGTCGACGCCGCGCTGGCCGCCGAGGCGGTCGCAGGTGGCGGCAGGATCGCCGTGCTGTGCGCGGTCGAGACCACCCTGGAGCCGACGCGGCGGCTGTTCGAGGCGGCGGCCCGGGGGACCGGGGCCGAGATCGCGATGCACCTCGTCCCCGGAGCCTGGGCGGCGCTCAAGGCCGGGGACCGGGACCTCTATCTGGCGACGATCGCCGACGCCGTCAGGGACGCGCGGCGGGCCGGAGCCGCCCGCGTCGCGCTGGCCCAGGCGTCGATGGCCTCGGCCGGCGAGCGGCTCGCCCCGGAGGAGCGCCCGCTCGACAGCCCGCGGTCCGGGCTCGCCGCGGCGGTCGCCGCCATGGGCGGGGTGTGATCGCCCTGCCTCACGTCGCCCCTCCGGCGGATCGTCGGTCCGAGAGCCCGTAGACCCGCATCGCGTTGCCGCCGAAGATCCTGGCCATCGCCGCGGGGCCGAAGCGGGTGCCCAGCAGCGCCCGGGCCGCGTGGGCGACCTCGCCGTAGGTCGCCGCCAGGGTCGCCACCGGCCAGTCGGAGCCGAACAGCAGGCGGTCCTCGCCGAAGCACTCGGCCGCGTGATCGACGTAGGGCGCGAGATCGGCGAGCGACCAGTCCGCCCGCGCCTCCGTGACGAGGCCCGACACCTTGCAGGAGACGCCCGGGAACGCCGCCAGGGCGGCGAGGTCCGCTCGCCAGGGATCGAGGGCGCCGGTCGCGACCGGAGGCTTGGCCAGATGGTCGACCACGGCGCGCAAGGCGGGCACCCGGGCCAGGGCCTCGGCGACGTGCGGCAGGTGGCGCGGGAAGACGAGGATGTCGAAGGCGAGCCCGCTCTCCGCCACGCGCCGCAGGTTGTCGAGGACGCGCGGCCGCAGGATGAAGCGGTCGTCGTCGTGATCCTGCAGCATCGGGCGCAGGCCCACGAGGAGCGGGTTCTTGCGATAATGCGCCAGCCGCTCCGGGAAGGCGTCGGACTCCATGTCGAGCCAGCCGACGACCCCGGCGACGTACTCGGTCCGGGCGGCGACCTCGAGCAGGAAATCGGTCTCGGCCTCGGTCTCTGCCGCCTGGACCAGGATCGTGCGGGCGATGCCGGCCCGGCGCATAAGCGGCGCGAGGTCGTCCGGCATGAAGTCGCGCAGGAGAGGGGAGACATGCTCGCCCATCCAGCCGTAATCGCCGCGCGCCACGCGCCAGAAGTGCTGGTGGCTGTCGATTGCCCCGGTCACGGGTCGATCCCGTTCACGGGTAGATCACGCCCTTGCGCAGCAGGAAGTTGGCGTAGAGGCGCCGCTCGCCGCTGCGGACCACCGCGTAGGCGGTGCGGGTGCGGGCGTAGAACTCGGGGATCGGCATCTCGGTGATCGCGATCGAGCGCCCCTCGGCACGGTCGGCGCTCGCCTGGTAGCCGTCGTAGAGCGGGCGGGTCTCGGGCGGGGCCTGCATCACCGCCATCGGGCTCTCGACGAAGTCGTCGAGGGGCAGGAGCGACAGGATCGCATCGAGGAGCGCCGGCGCCGTCGTGCCCGGCAGGTCCACCAGCCGCCGGGCGTTGCTCGCCGAGGGGAAGTTGGCGTCGGCGACGACGATCTCGTCGCCGTGGCCCATGTCGTCCAGGATCGCGAGGAGCTGCCCGTTGAGCAGCGGGTCGATGGTCTTCAGCATGGCGTTTCCTCGTGCCCGTTCCGTCGCGGGCCGGCATGACGCCGTCGTCACCCGGTCCGGCGGACGTCGTCACGGCGCCAGGTTAGTCTCCGCCGCCGAGCCGGGCAACGCGACCGCAGGCCCGGTCCTGGGGCGGGACGGGCCTTAGGGCGCGGCGATCAACCCCTTGTCCTCCAGGCTCCGCCACAGCCCGTCGGGGATCGGCTGCTCGAACCAGGCCACGGCCTGGCGCAGCTCCGCCGCACTCCTGGCGCCGACGACCACGTTGGCGGTGGCCGGATGGCGCAGCGGGAACTGGAGCGCGGCCGCCGGCAGGGGCACGCCGAACGCCCGGCATTCCGCCTCCAGCGCCTCGGCCTTGGCGAGGATCGCGGGCGGCGCGTCGACGTAGTCGTACGTCCTGCGGCCCGGGCCGGCGGCGGCGAGGATGCCGGAGTTGAGTACCCCGCCCATCACCAGGGCGACGTCCCGGGCGAGCGCCTTGGGCAGCAGCGCCTGCGCCGCCGAGGCGTCGAGGAGGGTGTAGCGGCCGGCGAGCAGGCAGACGTCGAGGTCGGCCTCCTCCATCGCCTCGGCGATCGCCCCGGTCTCGTTGACGCCGAGGCCGAACCCGGCGATCAGCCCGGCCGAGCGCAGCTCCGCGAGGGCCCGGAAGCCGCCGCCCCGGGTCAGCGCGTTCCAGTGATGCGCGTGCGCCTCGCCGTGGGTGACCCGGCCGATGTCGTGGACGAACAGGAGGTCGAGCTTCGACAGGCCGGTGCGCTGGCGCGAATCGTCGTAGGAGCGCAGGATCGCGTCGTAGGAATAGTCGAAGATCTCCCGGAACGAGAGGCCGTTGTGCCAGCCGGAATCGAACGCGTTGCGGGCCGCCTCCGGCGGCAGCGGCCGGCCGGGCCGTTCGATGCCCATCAGCCGGCCGACCTTGGTCGAGACGACGAACCCGGCCGGATCCGCCTCGCGCAAGCGCTCGCCGACGAGGTGCTCGGCGCGCCCGAGCCCGTACATCGGCGCCGTGTCGACGTGCCGGATGCCCGACGCGAGGGCCGCGTCGAGCGTGGCGCGGGCATCCGCCAGCGGCACCGGCGCGTAGAGCCCGCCGAGCGGCGCGGTGCCGAGGCCGAGGGCCGTGAGCGCAAGGCCCGCCCGCTTGAGCGGGCGCTCGTCCGAAACCTTCATCGATCCGCCTCCCGGAGTTTATTTACCCGTGAGGAGATGTTCCGATGATTCTCTTGCCGCATCAACGACCTCGCCCCGAGGCCGTTGATGCGGCACGAGACATCTCGCGCTGGCGCCGGGTCCGGGCGTCCCGGCGCTTCGGGGTCCGCGCCAAGGGCTCCGGTCGGTCCGATGGTGGACGGTCCGTCGCCCGCGGCTCGCTAAACCGCGTCGGCGGCGGCATCATGGGGCGGCCCGGCAGGGCCCGAGCCCTGCACGACGCGCTGTCCCGCTTGCCCGGTCCCCGTCCTTGCACGAACCTTCCCTCCCGCAGGTCCACGACGAGACGCCGGCTCCTGCGCGACCGCCGGCACCGCGGGCGTGGCGCTGGATCCCGCACGCGATCCTCGCCGTGGGCCTGCTCGCCACGGGGCTGGGCACCGCCGCGACCTGGCGGGCGGCGACGACGCGGGACCGCCTGACCTTCCTGCACGCGACCGAGGTCGAGCTGCGCTCGGTCGAGGACCAGTTCCGCACCTATGCCGCGCTCCTGCGCGGCGGCGCCGGCCTGTTCGCCGCCCACGGCGACGCCGTCACGCTGGCCGAGTTCCGGGCCTATGTCGACCGCATCGAGTTCCAGAGCCTGTATCCCGGCTTCCTCGGCATCGGCTTCACCCCGACCCTGCCGGCCGCCGAGCGCGAGCGGTTCGCCGCGAGGGCCGAGGCGCTGGGCGTGCCGGGCTTCCGCGTCCACCCGTCGACCGACAACCCGCTGATCAGCCCGGTCCTGTTCGCCGAGCCGCCGAACCCGCGCAACCAGGCCGCCATCGGCTACGACGTGATGTCCGACCCGGTCCGGCGCGACATGGTCGAGCGCGCCCGCGACAGCGGCCAGCCGGCCGCCTCGGCGCGCATCCAGCTCGTTCAGGAGATCGACGCGAACAAGCAGGCCGGCTTCCTCGTCGCCATGCCGGTCTATGCCGGGGGCGGCGTGCCGTCCGATCTCGCCGAGCGCCGCCGCCGCTTCCTCGGCTTCGTCTTCGGCGCGTTCCGGGCCAACGACCTGTTCAACAGCATCGTGGCGGCCAGGGCCGAGGAGGACGCGGCCTTCGCGATCTACGACGGCGCCCCGGACGAAGCGACGCTGCTGCACCGGTCCGCGCGCGCCACGGACGCCGTGGCGGGACGGCTAACGCGCGAGGCGACGCTCAAGCTCGGCGGCCGCACCTGGACGGTGAGGTTCGAGCAGCGTCTCTCCCCGCGGCGCGCCTCGGCCCTGTCCGAGGTCTGGCTGATCGGCGGCGGCGGCCTGCTCGCCACCGCTCTCCTCGGCTTCGCCGCGTTCCGCCAGCGCCGCACGCAGGACGAGATCCGCCGCCTCAACGCCTCGCTGGAGGCCCGGGTCCAGGACCGGACGCGGGACCTGCGGGAGGCGGCCGACCGCCTGCGCCAGGCCGGCGAGGAGCGCGCTCGCATGGAGGAGGTGCTGCGCCAATCCCAGAAGATGGAGGCGGTGGGCCAGCTCACCGGCGGGCTCGCCCACGACTTCAACAACCTGCTGGCGGCGATCTCGGGCTCGCTGGAGCTGATCGAGGCCCGCATCGGCCAGGGCCGCTCCAAGGACGTCGCGAAGTACATCGCCGCCGCGCAGGGGGCCTCGAAGCGGGCGGCGGCGCTGACCCATCGCCTCCTCGCCTTCTCGCGCCGGCAGACGCTGGCGCCCCGGGCGGTCGACGTGAACCGGCTGGTGGACGGGATGCTCGACTTGGTCCAGCGCACCGTCGGACCGGGCATCGACGTGCGGCATGCGGGGGCGGACGACCTCTGGCCCGCGCTGGTCGATCCCTCGCAGCTCGAGAACTCGCTCCTGAACCTGTGCATCAACGCCCGGGACGCGATGCCGGACGGCGGCCGGATCGTGATCGAGACCCAGAACCGCTGGATCGACCGCCGTCGGGCCGAGGCGCAGGACATGCCGGAGGGGCAGTACCTGTCCCTGTGCGTGTCGGATACCGGCGCCGGCATGCCGCCCGAGGTCGTCGCCCGGGCGTTCGACCCGTTCTTCACCACCAAGCCGATGGGCGAGGGGACCGGGCTCGGCCTGTCGATGATCTACGGTTTCGCCAAGCAGTCGGGCGGGCAGGTGCGGATCGCCTCCGAGGTCGGCTCCGGCACGACGGTGTGCCTCTACCTGCCGCGGCACCGCGGCGAGGCCGACGGGGACGGCTCCGTCCCCGAGAGGCGCCCGATGGCCCCGGCCGTGGCCGGCGAGACCGTGCTGATCGTCGACGACGAGCCGACCGTGCGGATGCTCGTGAGCGACGTCCTGAGCGAGCTCGGCTACACTGCGGTCGAGGCCACCGACGGGGCCGGCGGCCTGCGGGTGCTCCAGTCGGACGCGCGCGTCGACCTGCTGGTGACCGACGTGGGTCTGCCCGGCGGCATGAACGGGCGCCAGCTGGCCGACGCCGCCCGGGCGAGCCGGCCGGGCCTGAAGGTCCTGTTCATCACCGGCTTCGCCGAGACCGCCCTGTTCGACAACGACCGGATCGAGCCCGGCATGGCGGTGCTGACGAAGCCGTTCGCGGTCGACGTCCTGGCGGCGCGCATCCGCGAGATGATCGCGCTCTGACCGCAGGCCCGGCGCTCAGGCTCTGCCGCCTTCGAGACCGACATCCGGATTGCCGGCCTGGAAGGCCGCGAGCGGCGCCTCGACGATGCACGCGAATCCGTCGCGCGGGAACGAGAGCGCAACCTCGCCTCCCACCAGGCCGGTCAGCCCGCGCTCGATCAGCCTGGTCCCGAACCCGCGGCGCGTGGGGGGCGTCACGGGCGGGCCGCCGCTCTCGCGCCAGGCGAGCCGCAACCGCGGTACGCCTCCGGCCTCGCGGACGTCCCAGGCGACCGCGACCCGCCCGGCCGCGTTCGAGAGGGCGCCGTACTTCGCCGCGTTCGTCGCCAGTTCGTGCAGCATCAGCGACAGCGACAGGGCGACCGGCCCGCCGACCGGTACCTCCGGCCCGGACAGGTCGAAGCGGCCGGACGCGTCGGCGTGCAGGTGCAACGCGCGTGCGATCACGTCCCGGATGGCGCTGCCGCCCGCCTCGCCGCCCGTCTCCCCGCCCAGGAGCAGATCGTGGGACCGCCCGAGGGCGGCGAGGCGGCCGGCCAGGACCTCGCCCGCGGCCGTCAGGTCGGCGGCCGAGCGGAGTGTCTGGCCGGCGATCGCCTGGACCATCGCCAGGAGGTTCTTGAGCCGGTGGGCGATCTCGTGGGTCCGGAGCTGCTGCTGCTCCTCGGCGGCGATCCGTGCCAGCGCGAGCCCTGCCCGTTCCGCGACGACCTGCGCGAAGGCGACTTCCTCGCGCGTCCAGGCGCGCGGTCCGGCATCGTGGAGGCACAGCACCCCGACGAGGCGGCCCTCCGCCATGGTCGGCACGTTGACGAGCGCCCCGATGCCGAAGCGTCCGAGCGCGCGGTGGCTCGGCGCGGTGCGGGGATCGGTCCGGACGTCCGCGACCACCACCGTCTCGCCCCGGCGCAGGTCCTCGACGTAGGTGCCGTAATCCGCATAGGCGTGGCGGCCCATGACGCTGCGCTGGCCCGGCCGCGTCCAGTCCCGCTGGAAGTCGATGCAGCTCTCGGTCCGGTCGACGACGCCGTAGGCCGCCCGGATGAGGCCGAGAGCGTCCCCGGCCGTCTCGGCGACGACGGCGGCGACCGCGTCGGCGTCGGGGACATCCCGGAGACGGTCGCCGAGCGTCGTCAGGGCAGCCTGGCGCCCGGCGGCCCGCTTCTCGGCGGTCCGGTCGCGCGAGATCGCGAGGAGGCGCTCCGGCCGGGCATCGGGGCCGCGGATCGGCGTCACAGACACGTCCCAGAACTTGGCGACGCCGCGCAGGGTGCCGGCCCACGCCTCGAAGCGCCCCTCGCCGCCGCCGGCGGCAGCCGCGACGGCCGTGCGGGCCGCGGCTTCGGCCTGCCCCGACCAGAGGCTGGGCCATGGGGTTCCGGCGATCGTCGCGAAGTCGTCGACCTCCATGGCGCGCAGGCCGGGGCCGTTCATGAAGTCGAGGCGGCCGTCGAGGTCGAGCACCTTGATGCAATCAGGCGACGCGGACAGGACACCGTGCAGGAAGGCCTCGCTCGCCCGCAGCCTGTCGGCCTCCGCCCGCGTCGCACGGAGGGCGCGACGCGCCTCCAGCAGGATCATCGCCTGTCGTCCGAGCGCATGCAGGATGCCGGCCTGGGACGCCGTGAGGCCGTCCGCGCGCGGCGCGCGGTCGATGACGCACACCGTCCCGAGGCCGTGGCCGCACGGGCTGCGCAGCGGGGCGGCCGCGTAGAAGCGGAAGGCCGACGGTCCCGTGACGGCGCGGTTCGCCCGCGTCCGCCGATCCAGCGCGAGGTCCGGGATCACCAGCACGGTCTCCTCGGCCAGCGCGTGGACGCAGATCGCATGATCGAGCGGCGTCTCGGGGTCGTCGAAGCCCAGGCGGGCCTTGAACCATTGCCGGTCGGCGGCAACGAGGGTGATCATGGCCACCGGCACGGCGCAGGCCTCGCTCGCCAGCCGTACGATCCCGTCGAACTCCTCCTCGGGCGAGGTATCGAGGATGCCGTAGCCCCCGAGCGCCGCGACGCGCGCCGCATCGGCGACGTAGCCGTCCGGAACGATCCCGGAAGCCGGGGTCATGTCGGCGCCCCGACGCCGCAGGGCGTGCGAGGGGCGGCGCGAGGCCTCGGCCTCGCCGGAAGCGGTCGCGGGCGGCCCCGTCCGGCCATGTCGCTCCGGGGAGGCGGCGCTCGCCTTCCGCGCCCGCCCCTCACGCCCCTGCACGATTGCCATCGCCCGCCGACCCGCGCCAACCGGGCGCGGACGTTAAGCCGTCGCGTCAACCTTGAAAAGGAGCCACAGCACACGACGACCCATATCAGGCTTGATAAATTTCAATCACGTCTTTTAGTTCGATAAATCAGTGCAACCGAAGGGGATGAAATCTTCTTCCTTGTGGTCCATCTTGCCTCGTCGGTGCAGTCCGCCGGGAGGCGGGCGGCGAGGCGGGTCGAGATCCTGCATCGACCCCGGCGCCGAGGTGCCCGAACGGACCGCCCCGGTCAGGAGGCGCGGGCGAGCGGCAGGACCGGGCGGGCGGCGGGCGGGTCGCCCTCGCGCGGCGGAAGGCCGGCGCCCTCGATCCGTGCGACGAGGGCCGCGACCTCGCAGGCCGGCCGCGCCGGGCTGTAGAGGAAGCCCTGCGCGACGTCGCAGCGCTTGTCCCGCAGGACGTCGAGCTGCTGGCGGGTCTCGACGCCCTCGACCGTCACCGTCATCGACAGGGCCCGCGCCATCCGGGCGATGGCCTCGACCACGGCGACCTTCTCGGGCCGGCCCTGCAGGTCGCGCACGAAGGAACGGTCGACCTTCACCTTGTCGAACGGGAACTCGGTCAGGTAGCTCAGGGACGAGTACCCGGTGCCGAAATCGTCCAGCGCGATGCGCACGCCCTGGGCGCGCAAGCGGTTCAGGTTCTCCAGCACCTCCGCCCCGTGGTCGAGCAGCACCGATTCCGTGATCTCGATCTCGAGGAGGTCGGGCCGCAGCCCGGTCTCGCGCAGCACCGCGGCGACCTCCTCGTGGAAGCCCGGCATGCGCACGTGGATGGACGAGATGTTGACCGCGACCCGCAAGCCGTCCCAGGCGAGGGCGTCGGCGCAGGCGCGCCCGAGCGCCCAGCGGCCGATCTCGACGATGAAGCCGGTGGCCTCGGCGACCGGGATGACCTCGCCCGGCGAGACCCAGCCGTGCCCCGGCTTGTTCCAGCGCAGCAGCGCCTCGAAGCCCGCGACGCGCCCGCTGCGCAGGTCGACCAGCGGCTGGTAGTGCAGCTCCATCGCGTCGGCGGCGAGCGCCTCCCGCATGTCGAGGTCGAGCTGGCGGTGGTGCTGGGCCTTCTCCTCGAGCGCCGGATCGAAGGTCCGCCAGCAGCCCTTGCCGTCCGCCTTGGCGGCATAGAGGGCGAGGTCCGCGCGCAGGAGGAGGCTGGAGGCGTCGAGCGCGTCGTCGGGTACAGTGGCGATGCCGACGCTGACGCCGACCTCCAGCAGCGCCTCGTCGATTCGGTACGGGCGACGCAGCTCGGCCACGATCCGCGAGGCCAGCGCCTCCGACCCGGCCCGCTCCGCGTCGCGGACGACAACCGCGAACTCGTCGCCGCCGAGGCGGAACGCGCCGTGCGGGCCGCAGACGGCGAGCAGGCGCGCCGCAACCGCCTTCAGGAGCCGGTCGCCGACGAGGTGGCCGCAGGTGTCGTTGACGCCCTTGAAGCCGTCGAGGTCGAGGTAGAACAGGGCGGAGCGGCGCTCGGCGCCGCCGGCCTCGCGACAGACATCCTCGAGCGCGCCCTGGAAGCTGGTCCGGTTGGGCAGTCCCGTCAGGGCGTCGTGGCCGGCCAGGAAGGCGATGCGGGCCTGCGCCGCCCGGCTCGCGGTGACGTCGGAGCCGACGCCGCGATAGCCGAGGAAGGTGCCCTGCCGGTCGAAGGCGGGTTTTCCGTTCAGCGTCCACCAGCGCGTCCCCTGCGCGGTGCGAAGGCTGACCGTGAGGTCGCGGAACGGCAGCCGGGCCTGGACGGCGGCGATGACCGCCTCGACGTCCCCGCGCGCCGCCCCCTCGGCCGCGAACTCGCGCAGGACCGCCAGGACGTTGAGGTCCTCGGCCTCCAGGTCCTCGCGGCCCCGGCCGAGCAGGCCGGCGAAGCGGCGGCGGGAATGGTGCAGGCGCCCGGTCCCGTCCGTTTCCCAGAGCCAGTCGCTCGCGCCCTCCTCGAAATCCTTCAGCAACAGGCCGATGGTCTCGCTCTGCTCCTGCACCACCGCCCGGTCCCACAGGCGCTGGTAAGACAGCCGGCACATGCGGCGCGCGCTGAGGAACACGAACGCCGCGTAGACCGCGAGCAGGATCGCGATGTACTGGCCCACCGGCGCCTCGCAGCCGAGCAGGCCGACGAACAAGCCGGCGACCACCGGCGCGGCGAGCAGGAACGCGACGCCGAAGATCGGGCCGACGACGTAGGCGTCCGACACGAGCCCGGCGCAGACCGCCACCAGGATGACCCGGTAGGCGTTGTCCATGCCCGGCAGCAGCACCGCCGGCAGGCTGGCCCAGGACAGGCCGAGCGCGAAGGCGAGCAGCTTCGAGACGGCGAAGCCCCGCCGCACCGCGTGCTCGCTCGCCCCGGCTCCGAAGGTGCCGCGGCAGCGCCGGGCCGCCGCCACCGTGAGGGCGCACAGGAGGGTCACCGCCCCGGCCAGGCCCAGCAGATAGGCGTGGGCGGCGATGTCCCAGAACATGTAGGCGAGCGCCACCGCCACCGCGGCCTGCGTCACGGCGGAGTAGTTCGCGAGCTGCAGCGTCTCGCCGAGCATCGCCACGCGGGTCTCGTGGCGCAACCGGTGATTGCTCGAGCCGGAGGCGTCGTCGACCGGGCGGTCCGGGCGGGAGCGGGCGGCCGCGGGGGACGTCTCGGTGGGGCTCACGGCGTCGCGTCCGTTCGAGGCGACGGACCGGCGCCGTCGCGCCGAGGCCGGTCGGGGAGGAGCCCGGGCATGTCGGCGGGCACCGGTCCGCCTCGACGGCGAGCGTCGCACGCATGCGAGCTGGACTGTCCGATCCCACACCGCATCCGACACCTCCCGCCCGATGAGATCGATCGTCTCACCGTCCGCCAGGATGGACTTGTTGGCCTAACACGCGTTCAAACCGAAACGTGAAAAGTCGAGGCATCCGACGCTTTTCGCCGTGTTTCCGGTCATCTCGCCGGTCGGCGACCGGCGTTCGACGACGTTTGAAAGATTTCAGTCCTTTTTGCAGCGCCGGCGTCGCCCGCTCGGCCCGCCCGATCGGCTGTTTTCGGTCGACATGCCGGAGCGGTTGACCAGTCTGGCGGCGCCTCCTCGCCGGCCCACTCCTGCCCAGGCACCCCTGCCCAAGCACCCCTGCTAGGCATTCCTGCCCACACCCTTGGCCCGATGCGTGCGAGCCGCCACACTGCCCCGTCGCGGGGAAGGCCAGAGGACACGGATGTCGGCTCACGATCACGCACCCTACCGGACCCAGAACTGGAGCCTGACGAAGCCGGTCGCGTCGGGCCGGCACGGGCTCGTCGTCGCCCAGAACCGGGAGGCCGCCGAGGCCGGGGCCGCGATCCTGGCGGCGGGCGGCAACGCCGCCGATGCCGCCGTCGCCACCGCCTTCGCCCTCGCGGCGGTCGAGCCGTGGAACAGCGGGCTCGGGGGCATCGGCTTCGCCCTCGTGCTGCCGCCCGGCGCGAGCCGGGCGACGGTCGTCGATTTCGGGCCGGTCTCGAGCCGCAACGCCCGGGCCGAGGATTATCCGCTCACGGGCCAGACGAAGCGCGACCTGTTCACCTGGCCGGAGGTCGAGGGCGACCGCAACGTCCACGGCCCGCTCTCGTTCTGCATCCCGTCGGCGGTCGCGGGCTACGGGCAGCTGCACGACGCGTTCGGGACCGGCGGCCCGGTGGCCGCCCTCCTCGCGCCGGCCCTGCGGCTCGCGCGCCGGGGGCTCGCCCAGGACTGGTTCACCACGCTCAAGATCGCCGCCTCGGCCTCGGTGCTGCGGCTCTACGAGGAGAGCGCCCGGCTCTACCTGCCGGGCGGGCTGCCGCCGGTGGCGCCCTACCAGGGCACGCCCGGCTTCCTGCCCCTCGGACGCCTCGCCGACACGCTGGAGCGGCTGGCGGGGGCGGGCCTGCGGGATTTCTACGAGGGCGCGGTCGCCGCCGATCTCGTCGCCGACGTCGCGGCGCTCGGCGGCGTCATCGACCGGGAGGACCTGGCCGGCTGCCGGGCGGTGCTGCGCGAGGCACCCACGATCGCCTGGCGCGGCGACCATCTCGTCCACACGGCCGGCGGCCTGACCGCCGCGCCGACGCTGGCCGAGGTCGTGTCCGGGATGGCGCCGGTCCCCTGCTCGCCGGGCGGCCCCGACGGGGCCTGGTTCGCGAGCCTCTCGACCGTCATGCGGGAGGCCTACGGCCGGCGCCTGGCCGGACTGGGCGCCGCCACCGAGCCCGGCGACACCTGCACCACCCACCTCACCGTCGTGGACCGGGACGGCATGATGGTGTCGATGACGACGACGCTCCTGTCCTCGATGGGGAGCCGGGTCGTGCTGCCGAGGACCGGCATCCTGATGAACAACGGGATGATGTGGTTCGATCCGCGGCCCGGCAGCGCCAACCCGATCGCGCCCGGAACGCGCCCGCTCTGCAACATGTGCCCGGTGATCGTGACGCCGCGCGGCGGGGAGGGGCCCCGCCTCGCCGGCGGCGCCTCCGGCGGCCGGCGCATCCTGGCGAGCGTCTACCAGACCCTCGCCTTCCTCCTCGATTTCGGGATGGATCCGGGGACGGCGGCCCATCTGCCGCGCATCGACGTGTCGGGCCCGGAGGGGACGAGCGCGGATCTCCGGCTCGCGCCGGAGATCCGCGACGCCCTCGCCGCCGCGGGGCCCGTCGAGGTCGTCGAGTACGGCGTGATCCCGATCAACTTCGCCTGCCCCAACCTGATCCGGCTCGACGGCGACGTCGCGACCGGGTGCAGCGACGTCGCCTCGCCGTGGTCCGCCGCCGTGGCGGTTCCGGGGTAGGGGCGGACCCCTATCCCCATGACGGACCGGATCAGGCCGTCCGGCCCATCGCGGCGGCCGCGGCGGCAAGGCCCCACCGCACCAGCTCCTCGGCGTCGCGGGCCGAGTTCGCCTCGGCGTAGCAGCGCAGCTCGGGGGCGTTGCCCGAGGCGCGGAAATGGATCGTCCGGTCGCCGTCGAGCCCGATCCGGACCCCGTCCTGCTCGTCGACGCCGTGCGGCTGCCCGACGGGGCGAAGAAAGTCGCGGCGGAACGCCTCCTCGGCGAGACGGCGCAGGAACGCGCCGCTCCGCTCGGACGGCGTATCGGGCAGGCGGTCGCTCGCCGTCTCGCCCACGTCGAGCGCGGCCACGAGGTCGGCCAGCGGCAGGCCCGCCTGCCTGGCCGCCGCCAGGGTCGCGAGGATCGGCAGCACCGCGTCGCGGGTCGGCAGGGCCGGGAGGACCTTGCGGCCGGCCCCATCGCCGACAGGGCTGTCCGATCCGACGAGGAAGCCGCCATTGGCCTCGAAGCCGCAGACGATCCTCGCCCCGTCCCGCGCCGCCCGCTCCATGCCGGCGATCACGAAGGGCGAGCCGACCCGGGTGCGCAGCACGCGCCGGAAGCCGCCCGCGCGCTCGATGGCAGAGCCGGCCGTCACCGGCACCACGACGGCGTCGGCGCCGAGATACCGGGCGGTGATCAGGCCGAGGACGTCGCCCCGCAGGATGCGGCCGCGTGCATCGGCGACGAGGGGACGGTCGGCGTCGCCGTCGGTGGTGACGAGCGCGTCGAACGCGCCGGAGGCCATGGCCTCGCGGATGAACGCGACGTCCTGCGGGTGATGGGCCTCCGTGTCGATCGGCACGAACGTCTCGGACCGGCCGATCGGCACGGCGTCGGCGCCGAGCGCCGACAGCACGTCGACGAGCACGTCGCGGGCGACCGAGCTCTGCTGGTAGACCGCGATCGTGAGGCCGGCCAGGATGTCCGGAGCGAGGACGTCGAGGTAGCGGCGGCGGTAGCGCGCGATCGCGTCCGGCTCCGGCTCGGCCGGGACGGCCGGGGGGAGGGGCGCCGGGTCGGCAATGTCGCCGAGGGCGCCCAGGATGGCGGCCTCGTCGGCCTTGGTGATCTCGCCGTCGGGGCGGTAGAACTTCAAGCCGTTGCGATCGTCCGGGATATGGCTGCCGGTGACCATGACGGCGAGGCTGCCGCGCCGTGCCGCCTCGAGCGCGAGGGCCGGCGTCGGCAGCGGGCCGCAATCGATCGCGGTCAGGCCGGCCGCGGCCGCCGCGGTGGCGACCGTGGCGGCGATTCCCGCGCTGCTGGCGCGCAGGTCGCGCCCGATCACGACCTCGCGGCGCATGCCCGGCTCGGCGCCGACGGAGGCGAAGAACGCGGCGGCATAGGCGAAGCTGGGCCGCCCGGTCAGGTCCGTCACCAGGCCGCGCAGCCCGGAGGTGCCGAATTTCAAACTGTTCATCGGGCAATGCTCTTTGAAACCGGTCGGACGCACATCGACCGGGCGCTCGTGGCGCCCGAACGGGAAGCGGCCGCGCGGGTTCGCCGGGGCGCGCTGTCCGGTTCGAGAAAACACGATGGCGGGAGGGGCACAATAGGCGCCGGGGAGCGCTCGATCAGACACGACCAATTCTGGTTCGGACAGTGCCGGACGCGGCAGCCGACCGGTCCGTGCCGCCGCGCTCATCGGCGATGCATGGCCCGCACCTCGACGCATGTCTCCGGCGCCCACTATCTCGGCGCATGGCCCCTCTCCCCGAGCCGGCGGCGCGCCTATCTGTTGCCTCGCAACACCGGAGAGAGCGCCCATGAGCGACCGAGCCGATTACGTGCCGCCGAAGGTCTGGACCTGGGACAAGGAGAGCGGCGGCCGCTTCGCCAGCATCAACCGACCGATCGCGGGACCGACGCACGAGAAGCCGCTGCCGGTCGGCAAGCACCCGCTTCAGCTCTACTCGCTCGGCACGCCGAACGGCCAGAAAGTCACGATCCTGCTGGAGGAGCTGCTGGCGCTCGGCCATGCCGGCGCCGAGTACGACGCCTGGCTCATCCGCATCGGCGACGGTGACCAGTTCGGCTCCGGCTTCGTCGAGGCCAACCCGAATTCGAAGATCCCCGCCCTCGTCGACCGCAGCGGCACGACGCCGGTCCGGGTGTTCGAGTCGGGGGCCATCCTGACCTATCTCGCCGAGAAGTTCGGCGCCTTCCTGCCGACCGAGCCGGCGGCGCGGGCCGAGACGCTGTCGTGGCTGTTCTGGCAGATGGGCTCGGCGCCCTTCCTCGGCGGCGGCTTCGGGCACTTCTACGCCTACGCGCCGACGAAGTTCGAGTATCCGATCAACCGCTACGCGATGGAGTCGAAGCGTCAGCTCGACGTGCTCGACCGGCGCCTGTCCGAGCACGAGTTCGTGGCGGGCGACGCCTACACGATCGCCGACATGGCGATCTGGCCCTGGTACGGCGGCGTGGTGAAAGGCTGGCTCTACGAGGCGGCCGAGTTCCTGGACGTCCAGAGCTATCGCAACGTCGTGCGCTGGGCCGACCAGATCTTCTCCCGTCCGGCGGTGCAGCGCGGGCGCAAGGTCAACCGCATCACCGGCGACCCGGCCGACCAGATTCACGAGCGCCACGACGCGAGCGACTTCGACACGAAGACGCAGGACAAGATTGCGGGCGCCTGACGGCTTCCATCGGATCGTTCGATGACGCGCTCGATTCCACCCCGCTCCTCGCCGGACTGGCGAGGGGCGTGCCGAACTGCGGTCGAAGAAGCCGGCCTCCAGCGGGCGCGGACGTTAGGTCCGGATTCGCACCGGGCGATGCATACCGGCCCATAACCGGACGCACGAAAGGCGGGCTCAAGCGGATCCGCGGAACCGGTTACCGGGACGCACGAACAGCCTGACCCGAACACGACGAAGCCCGCCCGGCGTGAGCCGGGCGGGCTTCGTCGTGTTCGGATTGTGTCGAGGAAACGTGTGACGTGCTTGGCAGGTCTGGCGGTGACCGACTCTCCCGTGTCTTGAGACACAGTACCATAGGCGCTGGGGCGGTTAACGGCCGAGTTCGAGATGGGATCGGGTTC
>NZ_JAZFXT010000064.1:0-95949 GCF_036448855.1 Methylobacterium ajmalii | reverse complement strand
TCGACTTGCGCCGGCTGGTAGCGCAGCGTCGGGGTGAGGAAGGCGAGGTTGGAGGAGACGCCCGCGAAGGTGCCGGAGACGCCGCCCGCGGCCGACAGGATGGTGTAGCCGGTGCGGGGGGCGTAGGCGCCGTTTTGCGCCAGCACCCGGACGGTGCCGCCCTGGATCGTGGCGGTGCCGGTGGCGGCGAGGCGGTCGGACTGGCCGCCCGCGTCGGTCTCGACCTGGAAGGTCGAGCCGGCGGCGAAGCTGGCGTTGCCGGCGACCGTGAGGGTGCCGAGGGAGTTGCCGGGGGCGATCGTGGCGCCGGATTGCGCCGCCACCCCGCCGACCGTGCCGGTGCCGCCGAGCCGCGCGCCCGCGCCGACCGTGACGGTCGAGCCGGCGAGCGAGCCGTTCACCGCCAGGGCGCCACCGAGCACCGCGGTCGCGCCGGTGAAGCCGCTCTGGCCGGTCAGGGTCAGGGTGCCGGCATTGATCTTGGCGAGCGTCCCGGTGCCCGAGACGGCGTTCGCCATCGTGGCGTCGCCGGCCTGGTCGAGAACCAGGCTGGCATCGTTGCGGATCGCACCCGAGCCGAAGGCCCCGGCGTGGCCCACCAGCGTGCCGCCCGCGACGGTGGTGCCGCCCGCATACGAGTTGGTGCCGGTCAGCACCAGAGTGCCGCTGCCGGCCTTGGTGAGCGAGCCCTGGCCGGAGATGTCGTTGCGCCAGGTGTCGAAGGCCGAGGTGCCACCCTGGGCGGCATCCATCGTCACGGTGACGGCGCGGGAGAAGGCGCCGTAGCCGTCGAAGGCGGCGTAGAGGTTCAGCCGGCCCCAGCCGTCATAAGTGTTGCCGCTCAGGAGCGGAGTGCCGGAGGGCAGGCCGGTGCTCGCCAGCACCTCCGTGCGCTGGGCGTCGGTGAGGTAGGGGAAGCGGGTGAGCAGCAGCACCTGCGCCTGAAGCGGCACGTCGGCGATCGTCATCGGCATGACCGGGCCGGTGGGCTGGAAGCCGTAGGTCAACCGGGCCGTGTAGTCCGCCTTGTTCTGCGCCGTATTGCCGAAGGCGTCCTGGCTGCCGGAGGCGGCGTTGAGACAGGCGGCGACGCTCGACGCGCCGCAGGCCGAAGCGAGGTAGGACTGCGTCTGGCGGTAGGCCTGGTAGACGCCGTAGGCGGTCGTGTTCGCCGGGTTGGTCCAGTCGACCCGGTTGCCGCTCGCGTCGTAGAGCGCGCCGTAGATGTTGGTGGCGACGATCGCCGTCGATTCCATCCGGCCGCCGATCACGTCGGCGGGCGAGTGCATGCCGGCGAGGATGCGGTTGTAGCCGAGCTCCGAGGCCCGGGTCAGGAGCTGCTGGGCCCGTTCCGGCACCAGGAAGGCGGTGGCCAGCGCCTGCATCGTGCCGGAATTGGTGTGGCCGCTCGGATAGGCCCCGTCGGCATAGGGGTTGGTGCTGTTGATGATCGGCTGCAGGAGCGTCGGGATGTTCACGTCGGTCGAGACGCGGTAGGGCCGCGGCGAGGTGCCGATGCCCGGCACGTAGTCGCCGACCCCGAAGGTCGCCGCGGTGAAGACGGAACCCGAGAAGGTGCCGACATTCGGCACGGTCAGCGGCCGGCCGCCATTGGCGTCGATCATTCCTTGCGTCACGGTGAAGCCCCGCACCCACCGATCCGCTGTGCCGTAGACCGCCGGGACGGAAAAATTCGCCAGGTAGGTCGGCACCACCAGGGCCGCGGTATCGCGGGTCGAGAGGCCGGCCTTGTTCGTCGTCGCGCTGTAGTTGCCGAAGCGGGGATCGAGCGGGTCGATGGCCGGATTGGCGCCCTGGTAGCGGGCAAAGATGCGCTTGGCCGGCTCGGTCGAGCCGCTGGCGCGGGCGACATCGTCGATGAAGGCGACGGCCGCCGCGAGCGGCGTCGCCGTCCCATTGCCGAAGGTCCGCGACCCGGCATTGGCATCGTTGCCGGTGCGGATGTTGGCGGCGTAGTCGGCGAGCGTCGTGGCGACGTAGGTGGTCGGCGTCAGGCTCGTCGGCGTGGTGCCGGAAAACGAGGCGCCGGCGCCGGTGAGATAGGCCGATGTCAGCGGCCCGAGGCCGTTGAGGATGCTGTAGGCCTGGCCGGTGCGGTCGTCGTGGATCGCCGCCAGGGTCTGCGCGTCGGTGCGCGCCCGCGTCATCGCGACGACGGTCTGGTAGTTCTGGGTCAGCACCGCCGGGTTGCCGGTCACGAGCCCGGTATACGAGTCGAGCACGCGGTTCATCACCGTGCCCGGATTGACCGAGGTGCTGTTGGCAAAGCCCACCGGCGGCGAGGTCGGAACCCCTTGTGCCCACGCGTCGATCGGAAACAGGCATGTCGCCGCCAGAAGCGCGGCGTTGAGCGTCGGACGCATGGACCCCTCGAGAGATTTTTCTCTATCGCGGGCCGGCGCCTAGCGTGGCCATATGAAGTCCCGATGACGATGTGCCGATGGAAATATCAGGAAACATCAAGTTCGACATCGAGGATCTGCGATCCGTTCCGGCGGCAGCGTTGCGCCGATGCTTTGGATGGGCTTTTTGAAGATTTTACGACATGACTTTACGTCATTAGGGCATGTGAAGCGGCTCGCTTCGCCTGTTGCCAGCCGTCGGACGCCGCTGTCCGGGCAGTCCGGACCTCCGGCGCGGTGGGGAGCGGCGTCTGGTGGGCCGAATTGAAAATCTCGTCTCACGCTCGCATTCATTCTGAGATGCTGGCCGATCCCAGATCGACCGATCTCAAAGAAGTTTCAAAAAACTATCTGCAAATAACCGAATGTATTGTTCACGATTATATGATAATTGATGGGCAGAAATAACGGATCAGGTTTTCGATCGGTATAAAATATCTTCGTGATCACCAGTAATTATGTCGAGAAAACCCTCGAAAGATCCGGAGGCGTCGGCGATGCACGCAGCCCGCTCCCGGTCGAAGCGCGCGGGACGGCTTCCCTGGGGATGCCGCCCGATCGCCGGAAAACTCTCCTGCGGTCTCGCCTCACGCCGCCCTGACCGAGGCGAGGAAGCGCGCGACCTCGCCGCCGAGATGCTCCGACTGGTGCGACAGGGCGGAGGAGGCCGAGAGCACCTGGCTCGCCGAGAGGCCGGATTGCTCGGCGGCACCCGCCACCGCCGCGACGTTGCCGGTGACCGATTCGGTGCCGAGCGCCGCCTGGGCGATGTTGCGCACGATCTCGCGGGTCGCCGCGCCCTGCTCCTCGACCGCCGCGGCGATCGCGGTGGCGACGCCTGCGATCTCCTCGATCCGCGTGGTGATCCCGCCGATCGCCCCGGCCGCCAGACCGGTGGAGGCCTGGATCGCGGCGATCTGCGAGGTGATCTCCTCGGTGGCGCGTGCCGTCTGGCCGGCCAGTTCCTTCACTTCCGCCGCCACCACCGCGAAACCGCGGCCGGCCGCACCCGCGCGCGCCGCCTCGATGGTGGCGTTGAGCGCCAGGAGGTTGGTCTGGGCGGCGATCGACGAGATGAGCCCGACCACGTCGCCGATGCGATGGGTCGCCTCGGTCAGGGTGCGGACCTGGTCGGCGGTCCGGCCGGCTTCCGCCACCGCGGCCTGGGCGAGCTGGGCCGAGCCGTCGACCTGGCGGCCGATCTCGCCCACCGAGGCACCGAGTTCCTCGGCTGCCGCCGCCACCGTGCCGACGTTGGAGGAGGCTTCCTCGGCCGCCGCCGCCACGCTGGTCGATTGCGCGGCGGTCTCCCGCGCCGCCGCGGTCATCGCCTCCGCAGTCGCCTGCAACTCGGTCGCGGAGGCCGAGACCTGGCCGACGATGCCGCCGACCGCCGTCTCGAAGGCGTCCGCCATCTGGCGCATCGCGGCGCGGCGCTGCTCCTCGGCCGAGGCCCTGGCGAGCGCGGTCTCCTCCTCCAGGGCGCGAGCCCGCTGCATGCTCTCCTTGAACACCTGCACGGCGCCCGCCATCGCGCCGATCTCGTCGCTCCGGCCGACCGCCGGCACCGGCTCGTCGAGCCGGCCGCGCGCCAGCGCCGCCATGCTGCCCGACAGCGCGGTTAGCGGCCGGGCGATGCCGCGCCCGATCAGCGTCGCGACGACGCCGACGACGAGCGCCACGAGGCCGGCCCCGGCGAAGAGGTTGCGCAGCCAGGCATGGACCTGGGACGCGGTATCGTCGGCGAAGACGCCGGTGCCGACCACCCAGCCCCAGAGCGCGAACAGGCGCGCGTAGGACAGCTTCTCGACCGGCACGTCGGAGCCGGGCCGGAACCAGGTGTAGGTCTCGAAGGCGGCGCCGTCCGCCTCGACCTTGCGCATCATCTCGGCGAAGAACCGGCGGCCCGACGGCTCGGTGAAGGTGCTCGCGTCCCGGCCGATCATGCGGGCATCGGCATGCGCGATCATCCGCGACTGCCGGTCGTTGACCCAGAAGAACTCCTTGCCGCCGTAGCGCAGGCCGGTGACCGCCGCCGCGGCGGCGGCCTGCGCCGCCTCCCGGGTCATCCGGCCGGCCCGCTCCTCGGCCTCGAAATGCGCGAGCAGGCTGTGGGCGGTCTCCACCAGGTCCTTCGTCTTGAGGGCGCGAGCCCCGCTCACCGCGCCGGCGAGGTCGTAGGCGGCGAGGCCCAGGATCAGGGCGAGCCCCACGAGGGCGACGCCCGTCAGGGACTGGATCCGCGCGGCGATCTTGAGCGACATGGCAGGCTTCCGGATGCGACGGGCCACGCCCGCTCGCCGGGTGCGGACCGGCGGGCGGGATGGGCGTGGCGTGTCGAAGGGAGGTTCCGATCGGGTCGGCTTGTCCGTTGCGTCTGACGCCTAACAGTTACGATCGTCATAACGCATGGTCAGGTGCCGCCGTGCAGCCCCCATTCACAGGTTGTATCCATCGGCCGGCGGCAGCTTTGCGTACGGGTGCTCGGGCGAGGCCGTCGTGCCCGTGCGACGACGCTCCACGGCGTGCCGACGACCCGATCTTTAGCTTGCCGCCCCGCCGCCTCCGCCATCGCCGTAAGCATTTGTTCGGGACTAAACCTGTAATCGAGGGATGCAGGAGAGCCGTGCGGCTGCCGGGAGGGACGCGATGCCCGACGAGAGGACCTTCGTCCTCGTGACAGACAGGCCGGATCGCAGTGCCGCGATCAGCGCGGCCCTGCGGGGGATCGGCCTCTGCGACGTCGTCGGCCCCGATGAGACGTGGCGGGGCCGCCGGGCGCTCGCCGGGGTGGTCTCGGACATGACCCTGGCCCGGCCGGAAGCCGACCACTGCCTGCGTACCCTGCAGCGCCGGTTCCCCGACAAGAACCTTCCGGTGATCTGCCTCCTGCGGAAGGCGACCCAGGACGCGCTGCGCCACGCCAAGACCCTCGGGGCGACGGTGTGCATGCCGGCCTACGTGCCGCCCGAGACCATCGTGGCGGCCCTCGCCAACCAGGTCGGGATCGTCGCCGAGGGCGAGGCGCAGACGGTGAGCCAGGGCGTGGCCCGGGCCGGCGAGGCGTTGAACGGCCTTCTCGCCGAGGCGCGGGCCGGTCAGCCGCTGCGCATGGGCGCCGTCGAGGCCGGCCTCGGCCCGATCCTGACGGCGGTGCGCGAGGGCGGCCTCGCCCGCTGGCTCGACACGGTGTGGACCCACGACGACGCCACCTACCAGCACTGCCTGCTGGTCGCCGGCCACGCCGCGCAGTTCTCGCTGCATCTGGGCTTCCGCCACGAGGACCAGCTCCGCTTCGTGCGCGCCGCGCTGATCCACGACGTCGGCAAGGCCCGCATTCCGCTTGAGATCCTCAACAAGCCCGGCCGGCTCACGCCGGACGAGATGGTGGTGATGCGCACCCACGCCGCCATCGGCCACGAGATCCTGGTGGCGGGCGGCGAGCGCGACCCGATCACCCTCGCGGCCGCGCGCCATCACCACGAGATGTTGGACGGGTCGGGATATCCCGACGGCCTCGTCGGCAGCCAGATCGGCGACATCGTGCGCCTGCTCACCATCTGCGACATCTACGCCGCCCTGACCGAGCGCCGCCCCTACAAGGCGCCGATGCCGATGGCCGACGCGATGGCGATCCTGTCCGCCATGGACGGCAAGCTCGAAGCCCGCTTGGTGCAGTCCTTCGGCGAGTCGCTCAAGGCGGCGGGCTGAGCCGCCTCCGCGCCGCGGAGCGGCCGCCGAACGACCGTCGGGTCGACGGAGACCCGGTCCGCGCGGTCGCATGCCGGCTTTTCCATCGTGGTATCCCGTCCCGAACCGCCGGTCCGCCTCCCGGACGACCGTCCTGCGCGGCCCCGCTCACGCGGTACGCCGCTCGCCGGGGCAGGCGAGGGCGGTGAACGCCTCGGCGGGCATCGGGCGGCCGAACAGGTAGCCCTGGGCCTCCTCGCAGCCCTCCGCCCGCAATCCCTCCGCCATCGTCTCGGTCTCGACGCCCTCCGCGATGACGTCGAGCCCGAAGCTGCGCCCGAGCGTCAGCACCGACTGCACGATCGCCCGGTCCTGGGACGAGGCCACCATGCCCTGCACGAACGAGCGGTCGATCTTCAGCCGGGTGAGCGGGAAGCGCTTGAGCAGGCTCAGCGACGCGTACCCGGTGCCGTAATCGTCGAAGGCGAGGCCGACGCCGAGGGCGCGCAGCGCCCGCAGCGGGGCGATCAGGGCCTCGTCGTGCTGCAGGATGATGGTCTCGGTGATCTCGAGTTCGAGGGTCGAGGCCGGCAGGCCGGAATCGGCCAGCGCGGCCTTCACCTCGTCGACGAGGCTCGCCGAGTGGAACTGCGCCCCGAACAGGTTGACGCCGATCCGGAGGTCGCCCGCTCCGGCCCGGCGCCACGCGGCGGCCTGGGCGCAGGCCTCCCTCAGCACGAAGCGGCCGACCGGCACGGCGAGCCGGCTCGCCTCGAGGGGAGCCAGGAACTCCGCCGGGGACAGGAGGCCGAGGCGGGGATGGCGCCAGCGGATCAGCGCCTCGGCGCCGACCACCCGGCGGTCGGCGAGGCGCAGCTGCGGCTGGTAGAACAGCACGAACTCCCCGGCCGCCAGCGCCCGCGGCAGCTCCTGCTGGCGCGCGTTCCAGGACAGGGTGGCGTCGCGCAGGGCCGGCGTGAACAGGCGGTGGCAGTGCCGTCCGGCGCGCTTGGCCTCGTAGAGCGCCATGTCGGCGCAGGCGAGCAGCCCGTCGGCGAGGGGAGCGTGGAGCGGGCTGAGCGCGATGCCGACGCTCGCCCCGATATGGATGGCCTGATCCTCGACCTGGAACGGCTCGGAGAGGCTGTGCAGCAGCGTGTCGGCCAAGGCCGTCGCCGGCCCGGGCTCGCCGCAGCCGGGCATCAGCACCGCGAACTCGTCGCCGCCCATCCGGGCGACGTGGCCGTCCCGGCCGATGCAGGCGGAGAGCCGCGCCCCGGCCTGCCGGATCAGGTCGTCGCCGGCCTCGTGGCCGAGGCTGTCGTTGACCTTTTTGAACCCGTCGAGGTCGATCATCAGGGCGGCGGCCCCGGAACCCTCTGGCGCGTCGGCGAGGCGCGCCATCGCCAGGGCGAGGCCCCGGCGGTTGCTCAGGCCGGTCAGGCCGTCGGTCTCGGCCTGGCGCCGCAGGCTCGCCATCAGGCGGGTACGCTCGCGCATCCGCTCCTCCAGCACCCCGAGCGCATCGAACAGCCGCCGGATCTCTGTCACCCGCCCGGCGAGAGGCCGGCGCGGGGCCGGCACGCCGTCCTGCGACAGCGCCATCACGGTCTCGCGGGCGATCAGCAGCGGGCGCAGCACCGAGGCGCGCAGCGATTGCAGCAGGGCGACGAGCAGCGCCAGGAGCGCGACGGTGCCGCAGGCGACGACGGCGAGCCGGGTCCCCACGGCGTCGCGCTCGGCGGCGAAGCCCGCGACCATCCCGGCGAGGTAGCGGTCGCGCAGGGCCTCGACGGGCTTCAGGGTCGGGACGTAGCGGCGGGTGAGCTCGTCGGCCGAGAGGGTGTAGCGCCCGTCCGCCCGGCCCTCCGCGATCGCCGCGTCGATCAGGCCGAGCCCGGTCTCGCCGAAGGTCGTCTCGACCTCGCGCAGCAGGTCCGCCAGCGGCCCACCCGGCCCGAACGCCGCCTGGCCGCGCAGGAGCCGCATCAGCTCGACGATGCGGCCTCGCATCTGCCTCGCCTCGGCGAGCTGTGCCACGCCGAGCGGCTGCTGCACCGCGACCGCCGGGATGATCGCCGAGCCGATCCGGCCGCCATATTCGCGCAGGTCGCTCACCACGTGGGCGACGAGGCCGGGCCCGATCAGGACCGGGTCGGCCCGGCCGAGGGCGCGGATCTCCCACGCGACCGCCTCCTGGAAGACGTCGACCACCTCCACCATCCGGGCGATCGCCGCGGCGATGTCGCCGGCCCGCCTCCCGTCGGCCGGCAGCGCGGCGACCCGGTCGACCTCCCGGCGCGCCTCCTCCAGCCGGGCCAGGGTCGTTGCGACGACGCGGGCCGGCACGGACCCGTCTTCCCCCGGCGAGGCGGCCGGGCCGGCCCGTTCGAGGACTGCCAGGGCCGCATCGCTCGTCCCCCGGAACGCCGCGAGCCGGCCCTCGGCCGCCGGGTCGCTTCCGGGTGCGATCGCCATGACGACGTTCGAGGGGCCGCGCTCGGCCGAGAGGCGGTTGGCAGCCTCCAGCACCTGCCGCAGTCGGGCGATGCGCGCGAGGTGGCTCCGGCTGTCGCGGTAGGCGGTGACCGAGGGGGCGACGACGATCGCCGTCAGCGCGAGGAGGCCGGCCGCCAGCAGCAGGGCGGTGCCCCGGAGCCTGCGACCGAGCCCGATTTCCCGCCGCCGGGTCGGCCCGGCTCCTGCCATGCCCGAGGAAGCGGCCGATTCCGGAGAGGGTTGCTGCACGGAAGTCCCCGGCGAGGCTGGATCGACGCTGCGCGGTGTCGTCGCGCGGCGGGGCCAGGGGAGGGGCCGCGGGACGGGGTCGCCTGGGCCTAACGGAAAAGCGTTGCCGAATCGCTGCGGGGCGATCCGGTCCGCCCGGCTCACCCGTTAAGCCGATCCGCGTGGCCGGCGAGGGCGGCGGCGAGGCCCCGGATACCGGTCCGGATCGCGGCGGGCTCGCTGCCGGCAAAGCCCAGTACCAGCCCGGCCCGGTCGGGCCGCGCCGCCGCATCGTGGTAGAGCGGGCCGACCGGGTAGACGCCGACCCCCGCCGCCCGCGCCGTCGCCACGATGGCGGCCTCCCGCGAGGCCGGCTCGTACGGGAACCAGGCGACGAGGTGCAGGCCCGCCGCCGCGCCCTCGACCCGGACCGCGTCACCGAAGCTTTCGGCGAGGGCGGCCATCAGGGCGGCGCGGCGGGCGGCGTTGCGCCGGCGGGCTTGGCGCAGGTGGCGTTCGTAGGCGCCGCAGGCCATCAGCTCCGCCAGGGCGGCCTGTTCGAGCCCCGGCGCCTGCCGGTCGGCGAGGCGCTTGGCCTCGGCCACGACGGTCGCGAGGGCCGGCGGCACCACGAGGTAGCCCAGGCGCAGCTGCGGCGAGAGGGTCTTGGACACCGTCCCGACATGGACGACGCGGCGGGTGCGATCGAGGTTCGCGAGCGCTTCCACCGGCCGGCCGTCGAAGCGGTACTCGCCGTCGTAATCGTCCTCGACGACGATCGCGCCGCAGTCCTCCGCCCAGGCGAGCAGGGCCTGCCGGCGGGCGACCGGCATCACGCCGCCGAGGGGGAAATGGTGCGAGGGCGTGACGTAGGCGAGCCGTGCGGGCCCGAGCCCGGCGAGGCGCTCGGTCCGCATTCCCTCCGCGTCGACCGGGACCGGCACGATCGCGGCGCCCGCGGCCGCGAAGGCCCGCCGCGCCGTGCCGTAGCCCGGATCCTCGAACGCCACCCGGTCGCCGGGATCGACGAAGAGCCGGGCGCAGAGGTCGATCCCCTGCTGCGAGCCGTTGACCACGACGATCTGGTCGAGCTCGCAGCGCAGGCCGCGGGTGCGCCAGAGGTAGCCCTGGAGCGCCGCCCGCAGCTCCGGCAGCCCGCGCGGGTCGCCGTAGCCGAGCCGGGCCGGCCGGCGCAGCAGGACCGTGTTGAGCGCCCGCCGCCAGGCAAGGACCGGAAAGTCGCTCCCCGAGAGGTCGCCGTAGCGGAAATCGATCGCCGGGCCCGGGCGCGCGTCGGGCGGCGGCTCAGCCATGAGGCGCCGCCCGAAGGCGGCGAGCCGCGGCGGTGCAGCCGAGGCGTCGGGCATCGCCGCCGGCACGGGCAGGATGCCGGCGGCGACGCGGGTGCGCCCGCCGGGCCTCGTCTCGAGCCAGCCCTCGGCGGCGAGCTGGTCGTAGGCGGCCGTCACGGTGGTGCGCGAGACCCCGAGCTCGGCCGCGAGCGCCCGGCTCGAGGGCACCGCCGATCCCGGCGGATAGACCCCCCGGACGATCTGCGCCTTCAGGTCGGCGCCGATCCGGCGGCTGCCGGGCGCGGTGCGGGGTGACGCGTCGATCAAGCTGGCCCACCGTTTTCTCTGCGAACTGGCCGTTCAGCATGGGCCGGTTTCGGGGCAAGGACCAGTGCCGGACCCGTGTCGCCCGAAACGACCCGCCGCCCGAAACGACCCGCCGCCGGAGGAGACCTTCGATGTACGTCCCGCCCGCCTTCCGCGAGACAGACGAGGCCGCGATCCACGAAACGATGCGGGCCGCACCGCTCGCGAGCCTCGTGACCGCGACGGCGGACGGGCTCCTGTGCACGCCGCTGCCGCTCCTCCTCGCGCCGGAGGAGGGCGAGCGGGGCGTGCTCTACGGCCATCTCGCCCGGGCCAACCCGCATTGGCGTGCGCCGGCCCTGGCGGAGTCCCTGGCGATCTTCTCCGGGCCCGACGCCTACGTGACGCCGTCCTGGTACGCGACGAAGCGCGAGACCGGGAAGGTCGTGCCGACCTGGAACTACGTCGCGATCCACGCCTACGGCACCGCCGAGTTCTTCGACGAGCCCGACCGCCTGCTCGCCGTCGTCACCCGGCTCACCGAGCGGCACGAGGGCGCGCGGCCGGCCCCCTGGGCGGTCGCGGATGCGCCGGCCGACTTCGTCGCCGCGCAACTGCGCGGCATCGTCGGCCTGCGGCTGCCGATCGCCCGGCTCGAGGGCAAGCGCAAGATGAGCCAGAACCGCAGCGCGGCCGACCGCGCCGGCGTTGCGGCCGGGCTCGCGGCGGGCGATGACGGCGCGCGCCGCGTGGCCGCGCTCATCCCGGAGGGCTGACACCGCCCGCCCCGGCCGGAATTTGCGCCCGGTCCGATCCTTGCTCCAAGATGCCCGGCGAACGCGAACCGGGACGGGGCATGGCGGACCTGCGAAGCCTGGAGATCTTCTACTGGGCCGCCTCGTTGTGCAGCTTCCGCAAGGCGGCGGAACGGATGAACACCTCGCAGCCGGCGGTGTCCCAGCGCATCGCCGCCCTGGAGGAGGAGTTCGGGGTGCGGCTGTTCGAGCGCCGCGCCCGGTCGGTCGCGCTCACGCCCAAGGGGCGCGACCTCCTCGGCTATGCCGAGCGCTTCCTGCACCTGCGCACCGAGATGATGCGGAGCGTGGCCGGGCCCGGCACGATGCGGGGCGTCCTGCGCCTCGGGGTGTCGGAGACCATCGTGCACACTTGGCTGATGCGCTTCATCGCCCGCATGAACGAGACCCATCCCGGGGTCACGGTGGACATCGCGGTCGACATCTCGCCCAACATGCGCGATGCGCTGCTGAACCGCGACCTCGACCTTGCCTTCCTGGTCGGCCCGATCACCATGCCGAGCCTCGTCAACCTGCCGCTCTGCAGCGTGTCCCTGGCCTGGATCGCCGCGCCGCAGCTCGATCTCGGCCCAGGCGAGGTCAACCTGGCGAGCCTCCTGCGGCATCCGCTGATCACCTACCCGAAGAACACCAACCCTTACGTGTCCTTGCGCGAGATGCTGGCGCGCTCCGACCTGCCGCCGCCGCGGCTGCACAGCAACGCCTCGCTCTCCACCATCGTGCGCATGGCCCGCGAGGGCATCGGCATCGGGGTGATCCCGCCCGAGGTGGTGCGCCGGGACCTGGAGGAGGGGGCCCTGCGGGTGATCGCCCCGGCGCCGGCCCTGCCCGACATCGCCTTCACGGCCACCTATGCCAGCCTGCCCGACAGCGGCCTCGCGGCGGAGGCCGCGCGGCTCGCCTGCGAGGTCGCCGCCGCACCGGATTGGCGCCAGTGACACGGATAAGGCCCGCTTATCGAAACCGATGCGAAATCATGATTGGCCGTGACGTGCCTGCGATGTGATCATGCTTCATCCTTGGGCAGGACATCTGCCGCGAGCAGGGGAACTGCGATGACCCTTCCCTTCGACCGGGCGCGGATGAGCGGCGAGGCCGCCCGGCTCGCCTGCCGCAGCGGCGCCATCACGGGCTGCACCGCCGGCATCGCCGACGGCTTCGTCCAGGGCAACCTCGCGGTGCTGCCGGCCGACCTCGCCGCCGAGTTCCTGCTGTTTGCCCAGCGCAACCCGAAATCCTGCCCGATCATCGGCGTCTCCGCGCCGGGCGAGCGGCGGATCCCCGAGCTCGGCCTCGACCTCGACATCGCGACCGACATCCCGGGCTACCGGGTCTGGCGCGACGGCGAGGTGGTGGCCGAGCGCGACGAGGTCGCCGATCTGTGGCGCGACGACCTCGTCGCCTTCGTGATCGGCTGCTCGTACTCGTTCGAGGCGGCGATGGCCGAGGACGGCCTGCCGCTGCGCCACGTCGAGATGGGGGTGCGGGTACCGATGTACCGCACCAGCATCCCCTGCACCCCGACCGGCCGCTTCGCCGGGCCGATGGTGGTGTCGATGCGCCCGCTCACCCCTGCCCAAGCCATCCGGGCGGTGCAGATCACCTCGCGCTTCCCCGCCGTGCACGGCGCGCCGGTCCATCTCGGCCGGCCGGACCTGATCGGCATCGCGGACATCGCCGCCCCCGATTACGGCGATCCGGTCACCATCGGTGCCGACGAGATCCCGGTCTTCTGGGCCTGCGGCGTGACCCCGCAATCGGTCATCGCCGCGGTGCGCCCGGCCTTCGCCATCACCCACGCCCCGGGCTGCATGCTGATCACCGACCGGCGCAACAGCGAATATGCGGTACTCTAACAGATGTCCCCTATCACTTCGTCTTAGCCTCTTGTTCGCGTTATTCCCGCGTTCGGGCCGTCGACGGTGCCGGCGTCGGCTTTTCAAAAGCAGCGGAATGAGGCTTAGAAGAACTCCCCGACCCCTGGAGGCCAGCGCATGATCCGTCGTCGAGAACTCTTGGTGGGCGCCGGCGCCCTCTCCCTCGCCTCGCTCCGCGGTGCGCCCGCCCGCGCCGCGGCGCCGGAGGTGGTGGTCGGCGTGCTCTACGCCATGTCGGGGGCGAGCGCGCAGGTCGGGGTGGACGCCCGCCACGCCATCGAGACCGCGCTCGACCTGATCAACAACGACCACGACCTCGACCTGCCGGGCGCCAAGGGCGTGGGGCTCGCCGGCATGGGCGGCGCCAAGATCCGCCTCGTCTTCGCCGACCATCAGGCCGATCCGCAGAAGGGCCGCGCCGAGGCCGAGCGCCTGATCACCCAGGACAAGGTGGCGGCGCTCGTCGGCTGCTACCAGTCGGCGGTCTCGGCCACCGTCAGCGCCACCGCCGAGCGCTACGGCGTGCCCTTCGTCTGCGCCGATTCCTCGTCGCCGAGCCTGCATCGCAAGGGCCTGAAGTACTTCTTCCGTCCGGCCGCCCACGACGAGATGTTCTCGACCGCGATGTTCGATTTCCTGGACGCCCAGCGCAAGCGGGGCCAGACGATCGACTCGGTCGCCCTGTTCTTCGAGGACACCATCTACGGCGTCGATTCCTCGACGGTGCAGCGCAAGCTGGCGGCCGAGCGCGGCTACAAGCTCGTCGCCGACGTGAAGTACAAGAGCAACTCGCCCTCGCTGACCGCCGAGGTACAGCAGCTCAAGACCGCCAACGCCGACGTGCTCCTGCCGACGAGCTACACCACCGACGCGATCCTCTTGACGAAGACGATGGCCGAGCTCGGCTACAAGCCGAAGAGCATCATCGCGCAAGCGGCCGGCTTCTCCGAGAAGGTCACCTACGACGCGGTCGGGGACAAGCTCCAGGGCCTGATCTCGCGGGGCAGCTTCTCCCTCGACCTCGCCGCCAAGCGCCCGATGGTCGCGACCGTCAACGCCATGTACAAGGCCCGCGCCGGCCGCGACCTCAACGACAACTCCTCGCGCCAGTTCATGGCGATGATCGTGCTCGCCGACGCTCTCGACCGCGCCGGCTCGACCGACGGCCAGAAGATCCGTGCCGCGCTCGCCGCCACCGACATCCCGGGCAACCGCACGGTGATGCCCTGGACCAAGGTGGCCTTCGGCCCCGACGGCCAGAACGTCCACGCCGATCCGGTCCTGCTGCAGTGGATCGGCGACAAGTTCATCACCGTCTTCCCGGAATCGGCCGCGGTGGCGCCGGCCAAGTGGCCGATGAACGCATGAAGCACTTTCCCCTCCCCCCCTGTGGGGAGGGGTCAGGGGTGGGAGTGGTGCAGGATCGAGCGCGAGATTTCTCCGGCACCACCCCCACCCCCCTTACCCCTCCCACAGGGGGGAGGGGAGGCGCTCCCTTTTGATGCGAAGGCGCCCGCGAACCACACGCCCCCACCGGAGCCCCCCACCCCCATGACCACGCAAGCCCTTGTGCAGGTGCTGGCGAGCGGCCTCCTGATGGGCTTGATCTACGCCCTGATCGCGGTCGGCCTCTCGCTGATCTTCGGCCTGATGGACGTGGTGAACTTCGCCCATGGCGAGTTCCTGATGCTCGCCATGTACGCGACCTTCGGGCTGGTGCTCGTCACCCGGCTCGATCCGGTGGTGCTGATGCCGCTGGTCGCCGCCCTGCTCTTCGTGCTCGGCGCCGCCGCCTATCTGGGCGTGGTCCGCTTCGCCATGCGGGCCAAGGCCAACCAGGGCATGGTGCAGATCTTCGCCACCTTCGGCCTCGCGATCCTGCTCCAGGGCGCCGCCCAGTACCTGTTCACGCCCGATTACCGCAACGTCCAGAACACCTGGCTCGGCGGGCGCACCCTCGAACTCGGCGGGATCTTCCTGCCCTGGCCGCAGCTGTTCGGCGCCGTGGTCTCGCTCGCCGCCTTCGGGGGCCTGCACCTCCTGATGAGCCGCACCGATTTCGGCCGCGCGCTGGAGGCGACGCGCGAGGATCAGGGCGCGGTGGCGCTCGTCGGCATCGACCGCAACCGGGTCTTCGCCCTCGGCTGGGGCTTGGGCGCCGCACTCGTCGGCCTCGCCGGCGCGGTGCTGGCGATCTTCTACTACATCCACCCCCAGGTCGGGGCGAGCTTCGCGCTGATCGCCTACGTCACGGTGGCGCTCGGCGGCTTCGGCAGCGTCGCCGGGGCGCTAGTCGCCGGGATCATCGTCGGCCTCGTCGAGGCGTTTACGGCGGTGATCCTGCCGCCGGCGCTGAAATCGATCGGGGTCTACGCCCTCTACCTCGCCGTGGTGTTCGTGCGGCCGCAAGGCCTGTTCGGGAGGCTCTGATGACCGCCGCGACCACCACCCTGGCCCCGGGTTCCGGCCTCGCGCGGGCCGAAGCGAGCCACGCCGCCAGGCGCCGGCGCAAGCTCGTCGTCGCCGCCCTGGTCTTCGCGGGCCTCACCGCGCTGCCCTACGGCATCACCGACGTCTACCTGCAGAACGTCCTGATCCTGACCCTGATGTATGCCGCGCTCTCGCAGAGCTGGAACATCCTGGGCGGCTATTGCGGGCAGGTGTCGCTCGGCCACGCGCTCTATTTCGGCTTCGGCGCCTACGCGACCTCGGTCCTGTTCGTGAATTACGGCGTGCTGCCGTGGTTCGGCATGCTGGCGGGCGGGCTTCTCTCGGCCGCGGTGGCGCTGGTCCTCGGCTATCCGTGCTTTCGCCTGGCCGGCCACTACTTCTCGATCGCCACCATCGTGATCGCGGAGATCGGGCTGCTGCTCGTCCACAACTGGGACTTCGTCGGCGGCGCGATGGGCATTCAGTGGCCGTTCAACCCCGATTCGTGGTGGACGCTCCAGTTCGCCCGCGACAAGGTCCCGTACGTCCACTTCGCGGTCGGCTTCCTGGCGGTCGTCTGGTTCGTCACCTGGCTGATCGAGGGCTCGCGCTGGGGCTACTGGTGGCGCGCCGTCAAGGACGATGCCCAGGCCGCCGAGAGCCTCGGCGTCGAGGTGTTCCGGTCCAAGATGGCGGCGGCCGCGGTCTCGGCCTTCTTCACCGCGATCGGCGGCGGCTTCTACGCGGCCTACGTCTCCTACATCGACCCCGAGAGCGTGATGAGCTTCCGCTTCTCGCTGCTCTTCGCCTTGCCGGCGGTGCTCGGCGGCATCGGCACCCTGTGGGGGCCGCTCGTCGGCGCGGCGATCCTGATCCCGCTCACCGAGATCAGCCGCTCGTATCTCGGCGGCAGCGGCAACGGCCTCGACCTGATGCTGTACGGCGTCCTCGTCATGGTGGTGGCGCTCGCCCGGCCGGAAGGCGTGCTCAGCCTGTTTGCCCGCAGCCGCCGGGCCCGCAACGAGGAGGCCGCGCCGTGAGCGAACCTTTGCTGCGCATCGACCACGTCACGCTCCGCTTCGGCGGCCTCGTCGCCAACGCCGATGTCAGCCTCGACGTGCCGGAGGGCCAGATCCTCGGCCTGCTCGGGCCGAACGGGGCCGGCAAGTCGACGCTGTTCAACCTGATCTCCGGCACCTACCAGCCGAGCGAGGGACGGATCTTTTTCCGGGGCGAGGACATCACCCCGCTCTCCGCCCCCGAGCGCTGCCGGCGCGGCATCGCCCGCACCTTCCAGGTGCCGCGCTCGTTCGATTCGATGAACGTGCTTGAGAACGTGATCGTCGGGGGCTTTGCCCGCCACGCCGGCGCCGCAGCGGCCCGGCGCCGGGCGCTCGAGACCCTCGATTTCGCCGGGCTCGCCCACCGCGCCGAGGCCGTGGCCGGCGAGCTGACCCCGCCGGAGAAGCGCCGCCTGGAAGTGGCGCGCGCGCTCGCGACCGAGCCGAGGCTCCTCCTCCTCGACGAGGTGCTGACGGGCCTCACCCCGAGCGAGGCCAAGGCCGGGGTCGAGCTGATCCGCAAGGTGGCGGCGAGCGGCGTCACCGTCATCATGGTCGAGCACGTGATGGAGGTGGTGATGCCGCTCGTCGACCGCGCCGTCGTCCTGCATCTCGGCCGGGTTCTCGCGGAAGGGCACCCGACCGAGGTGGTGCGCCACGAGGGCGTGATCACCGCCTATCTGGGGGAGCGCCACCGTGCTGCTTGAGGTCCGCGGGCTCTCCACCGCCTATCAGGGCTTGCTCGCCATCCAGGGCGTCTCGATCGAGGTCGCGAGCGGCGAGATCGTCGTCGTTGCGGGCGCCAACGGCGCCGGCAAGTCGACGCTGCTCAAGTCCATCGCCGGGATGGAGCGGCCGAAAGCCGGCGAGGTCGTCTTCGACGGCGCCCGCATCGACGGGCTGCCCGGCCACGCCATCACGGCCAGGGGCATCGCCTACGTGCCGGAGAACAAGCGGCTGTTTCCCCGCCTCTCGGTCGCCGACAACCTGCGCCTCGGCAGCTACCTCCACCGCAAGGCGGCCGACCGTGAGGCGCCGCTGGAGCGGGTGTTCTCGCTGTTTCCCCGCCTCAAGGAGCGCCTGCCGCAGCGCGCCGGCACGCTCTCGGGCGGCGAGCAGCAGATGCTCGCCATCGGCCGCGCCCTGATGACGAGGCCGCGCCTCTTGATGCTCGACGAGCCCTCGCAGGGCATCATGCCCAAGCTCGTCGACGAGATCTTCTCCGCCATCGAGGCGATCCGGGCGTCGGGCACCACGATCCTGCTGGTCGAGCAGCGCCTCGCGGAATCCCTCGGCATCGCCGACCGGGCCTACGTGCTCCAGACCGGCCGGCTGATGCTCTCGGGCCCCGCCGCGACCCTGCGCGACGATCCGGAGGTGCGCCGGGTCTATCTCGGGATCTGATCCGTGACTCCCGCTGCCGATCCCGATGCTCTACAGAGGCCCGGCACGGAGACCCAGCGATGACCACCCCCACCACCGAGATCACGCTTGAGCGCATTGCCCTGATCCGGCGCCTGGTCGTGGCCTGGGACCCGGCGGGGCAGGGCGCCCCGGCGATCCACCCGGACGCCCCCTACGGCAGCCTCGACCGCGACGGCGACATCGCCAACGTCACCGGCGACGACGAGGGCGCGGCGGAGGAGCACCGGGCGGTGGGCGCGGCGCTCGTCGCCTTCCTGCGCCACGCCGAGCTGAAGCCCGGCCGCTACGGCTACCACAACCCGCTGACCAAGCTCGACCTGACGCACGTCTCCGACGTGTTTCGCGACGAGAGCGCCGGCACCTCGCCCGAGCAGATCGTGTTCGAGGTCGGCCCCGAGCACATCGCCCTGATCCGCCACCTCGCCCTGGGGTGGGACGAGGCACGCGGCGTTCCGGCGGTCGATGCCGACGCTCCCTACGGCCCGGGAACGCTGGACGACGCGATGGTCCGGGCGCTCGGCGGCCCCCGCGACGACCTCGCACGGCTGCACCGCGCGATGCAGCCCGCGCTCCAGATCTTCCTGCGCAGCGCCGACATCGCGCCGGGCGACTACGCCTGAGGGCGGCCTGCAGTCCAGTATCGGCGCTGCGCCCGGAGGCCGGCTCCGGGCATGGCGATTGCCCGATGGTCATCGGCATGAGACCTGCCGCGGAAACTACACGGCAGTAGCGGAAGCGATCCAATCCACCGGGCTGGCGCCAGTCCGGACTAGGCCAAAGGTCCGGTCGTAACTGTTATCGCCTTGGCCGAGGGCCGCAGAGGGCTGCGCTTTACGAAAAATTTCCTCGCTTATGATGCTCTCAGGACAACGGGGGTTCTGCCTTGAATCCCCATGCCTTCAACGGCAAGCAGCGCATCGCGAGCTGGATTACCCTACATGCTGACCCTGTCGAAGCTCGCCGTCCGGCTGCCCGCCACCATCGTCGGCCTGGCCCTCGTCAGCTCGTCCGTGATGGGGGGGCTGAGCTGGTACACGGCCAGGAGCAGCCTCGTCTCGGCCGTCGAGGACCGCCTGCGGCTCGCAGCGACCGCGACCGGCCACGGCATGGCGCTCGTCGCCGACCGGGCCCAGGCCGAGTTCGTCGCCGCCGCCAACCACCCGCAGGTGGCCTCGAACTTCACCGACCTGATCGAGACCCTCGATCCGGGCAAGCCCGACTATGCCGGCATCCTGGCGGCGTTCCGGGCGCCGCAGGGGATCGAGGCGCGGCTGGCCTTCGACGGCACCACCACCAACACCATGTACGGCCGCCGGCACGTCAAGGTGCAGGAGGTCGCCCGCAAGCTCGTCGGCCCGGCCGGCTACGCCGACCTGATGTTCCTCGATACCAACGGGCGCATCGTCTACACGGCGACCAAGGGCGACGACTTCTCCGCCTCGCTCTCCGACCCGGCCCTGCGCGACACCAGCCTCGCCAAGCTGTTCGAGCGGATGAAGGCGGGTGGCCCCAACGCCGTGAGCTTCGCCGACTTCGCCGCCTACCCGGTCGGCGGGCAGGCCGCCTTCATCGGCAAGCCGATGAACCGGCGCGCCAACGTCGCGATGGGCACCGCCCAGGCGGTGGAGCGCGCCGGCTACGTGGTGATGCGGATCACCCCGGCCCTGTTCGACCAGACCCTGACCCATCGCGCCGGCCTCGGCGAGACCGGCCAGACCCTGGCGGTCGGCGCCGACGGCAAGCTGCGCGCCAACCCGCCCCTCGACCCCGCCGTCAAGGCCGGCGCGCCCCTGAGCGAGCTCGGCATCGCGCCGGACCAGCTGGCGGCGGACAAGCCCTTCGGCTACGACAGCGCCGACGGCCGCCACCGGGCGGTGAGCGCCGTCGTGCCGGTGCTCGGCGTGCCCTACACCCTGGTCGCGGAGCAGTCCGAGGCGGAGGCGCTCCAGGCGGTGGGCGAGCTCTCTCGCCTCCTCGTTTTGATCGGGCTCGCGGTGCTCGCCGGCACGGCGCTCCTCGGCCTCCTGATGTCGCGGGCGATCGTGCGGCCCCTCGGCGCCCTGACCACGGCGCTCAAGGCGCTCGCCGCCCGCCAGGTCCTCGACGCGGTGCCGGGCTTCAAGCGCCGCGACGAGATCGGCGACATCGCCCGGGCCGTTGTGATGATCCGCGACATGTCGCTCGAGGACGCCGCCCAGCAGCTCCAGACCACCGAGGCCGCGCGCCTGCGCGAGGAACAGGCCCGGCGCAGCCTGCTGCGCGACCTCGCCGACCGGTTCGAGGCCTCGGTCGGCGGCATCGTCGGCCGGGTGTCGGGCGCGGCCGAGGGGCTGATCGGCGCCTCCGGCGCCATGCATCAGGCGGTCGAGGGGACCTCGTCGCGCTCGGTCACCGTGGCGGCGGTCGCCCGGCAGACCAGCGGCAACATCGGCGCCGTCGCGGCGGCGGCCGAGGAACTCGGCGCCACCGTGGCGGAGATCAGCCGGCAGGTGGTCCAGGCCGCCGGGATGTCGGCCGAGGCGGTGGCCCAGGCCCGCGGTGCCGGCGGCACGATGGCGGAGCTGTCGGCTGCCGCCACCCGCATCGGCGACGTGGTCGGCCTCGTCTCGCAGATCGCCTCCCAGACCAACCTGCTCGCGCTCAACGCCACCATCGAGGCGGCGCGGGCGGGCGCGGCCGGCCGCGGCTTCGCGGTGGTGGCCGCCGAGGTCAAGGAACTGGCCGGCCAGACCGCCAAGGCGACCGAGGAGATCGGCCGTCACGTCGCGGCGATCCAGGCCACCAGCGAGGGGGCGGGCGGCGCCATCGCCGGGGTGACCGCGCAGATCGAGGCGATGAGCCAGGTCACCACCGGCATCGCCTCGGCGATCGAGGAGCAGGGCGCGATGACCCACGAGATCGTGCGCCAGATGGCCGAGGCGACCGAGGGCACCGCCGCGATGACGACCGACATCAACGAGGTCGCCGGTGCCGCCGCCGCGGCCGGCCGCGCCGCCTCCGAGGTGTCGCAGGGCTCCGACGACCTCGCCGAGCAATGCGCCCGCCTGCGCCGGGAGGTCGATGGCTTCCTCGCCAGCGTCCGCGCCGCCTGACCGGGTCGCTCCCCGCCAGGACCGATCGATCGCGGCCGAAGGCCGGATCCTGCCCGCGGGCGGGGTCCGGCCTTCGCCGTTCCGGCCGCCCGCCCGGGGCCGCCGCACGACAGTATTGGCCGGCGGCGCGGCGCCCGGATGACGGTACGGCGACGTTCGGAATTGATTAAGTCGGACGGGCTACGGTCTTTCGCAGCGTGATGTCTTGCAACGGCCTGCGATCATGATGACTGGTACGGTGAGCCCGGGATCCCTCGAAGACACGACGGCGCTGCTGCAGCGTCACCTGATGTCGATCTCCGAGACCATCGCCCGCACGCGCCAGGAGATCGCCGACCTGCGCGAGCAGCAGGAGAGCGGCCGCGCCCGCGACGAACTGCACGCCGTCGTCCAGGGCACCGAGCAGGCCACCCACACCATCCTGACCGTCTCGGAGACCGTGGATGCCCTCGCCCGCGGCATCGCCAAGCGGGCGCAGGACGAGGCGACGAGGGAGGATGCCCGCGCGATCCAGGCCGAGATGCAGACCGTGTTCGAGGCCTGCAACTTCCAGGACCTGACCGGCCAGCGGATCTCCAAGGTGGTGCGCACCATCGTCGACGTCGAGGAGCGGGTCGGCGAGATGCTGCGCCTGTGGTCCGGCGCCACGCCCTCGCCCGCCCGGCCCAAGCCCGACACCCGCGGCGAGGAGGACTCCCTCCTCAACGGCCCGGCCCTGCCCGGCGCCGCGGCGGTATCGCAGGACGCCGTCGACGCGATGTTCCCGTAGCGCGCCGTTCCGGACGCCCCGCGGCTTCAGCCGGCGGCGAGGCCGGCCGGCTGCGGCGCCCGCAGGCAGGCCGGAAGCCACGCCATCTCGTAGAGCGGCGGGCGCACGGCGGTGACCTGGAAGCCCAGGCGCTCGTAGAGGGAGCGCCCGTCGGTGGCGCCGGCCATCGGGGTCGAGAGGGTGATCGGCAGGCGCACGCTCTCGGCCGCCGCCTGCAGGCTGCGCACCAGGTCGGTGCCGATGCCCTTGCCGCGGGCAGCCTGGACGATCGCCAGTTCGGTGATGCGCCAGTCGGCATAGCCGAGATCGACGACGAGGCGCCCGACCGCCTGGCCGGTGCGCTCGACGATGAAGTCCAGGTGCTCGGGATACACGCTCTCCAGCCCGGCGCGCAGCACCCGGTATTGCTGCTCGTAGAGCGCCTGAAGGGCGTCGCGGTCGAGATCGACCAGGGACAGCCATGGCCGCGATTCGATGAAGAGTTGCAGCAGAAAGCCCTGGTCGGACGGGCGGATCGGGCACAGGGCGAGGCCGCCGAAGAGTCGGAGGGAACCGGCGGGCGAGGCCATGGGGCTGGGCTCCTGTCAGGTAGGGGATATGCGAAAGGCGCCCCCGCATGCGGGATGCGGGGGCGCCGGAACTCAGTTGAAGAGCGCCTGGAGGGCGACGGTGCCGGCTGGGTAGCCCACCGCCAGGATCCTCTCGACGTGGAACGGCTCGATCTCCGCCAGGGTCGGGTGGGTCAGCACGCAGGGGCCCCCCGTGAAGCCGCCGACCGTGTCCTCAGGGCAGGTGAAGATCAGGCTGAACGCCGTGCGTGCGCTGCCCGGTATGGTCGATCGGGGATATTCCCTGCACTGCGCCAGGGTCACAGCCACCGCCGTGTGGTCCGGGCTGCCTAGCCGGCACTCCTCTCCCACCAGGGGGGAGAACAGCGCGGCCGAGAGGGTGCCGAGCGAGAGGGTCACTGACGGCTGGGGAAGAGGCCGTTCACCGCGATCATGAAGTTCACGGCGAGGGAGGGCTGGTACACACTGACCGGCGTGCCGCTGCCGGCGAGCGCGGTCTGCACCGTGCCGCCGGTGACCGTCTGCACGGACACGGTCTGCTGCGGGATCGACGGGTTGCCCGTCACCCCCGCCGAGACGCCACTGAGTGGGACCAGGTTGGTAGTCGCCGTGGTGCCGTACACCTTCTGCGAACTTACCCCCGTGCTGGACAGCATGGAGTTGAGACCCACCGAAGGGCCGGAGGCCACGGCAGTGTTGGACGTAGCATTCACCGTGACGGTGACGCCCAGGTCGCCGGTCGTCCCCGGAATAGTGACGTTTTGCGGCCCCGTGGTGGGGGTGAAGGTCGCCGCGTGGTTGTGGGGCGGCAGGTTGGCGAGGCCGAGCGCCTGCGTTGGGGCGCCGGTCGCTTGGCCAATGTTGAAGGTCTGGGGCGGGGTGAAGGGCGCATTGCCGATGCCGATCGGGGTGCGGCCACGCAGATCCGGCAAGTTGAAGTACGTGGTACCATTGCCGCCGTAATATGTGCCGATCAGCGCGTACAGAGCCTGATACTGGTTGAGCGGCATCTGCTGTCCGGCGCACATCTGCCAGTCTGGCGGCGAAAAGTTGAAACCGAACGACAGGATCGTGCCGATGAAAACTTCCATGACTGATCGTTCTCCCCTTTGATTGCGCAGACGAAATCGTAGCAGGTTGCCGAACCGGTCATGAATCGCCGATTCGTCGAGCGACTAAACGGTTACGACTTCCCGACGATTGCCCGCAAGCGTCGCAAGAAAAAAATATTTTTCAGATCCCAGGAGGTTTCGTTGAATTGTCGTGCTCGGGCCCGCCGGTCCGCTGTGACATTACCCTCGTCGTCCGATCGGGGGAGGGGCTCGGGGCCGGTGATCAGGGCAAGGGCTCGGGGCCGGCAGGCATCGTCAGACCGGCACCGCAGCGTTGGTTGCTCAGTCTAGGACGGCCTGTGCTTTACGAGATGCCAGGGGTAAGCGCGTTAGTGTCGATCCACATGGCCAACAGTCTTCGACAGTTTCATCAAATATAATTGATAAAAGATTCTTTTACTTTTTGGATTGAGCTTGCGATTTTATGGTCAAAAAAATTATGATATGATATTTATCGAAACAATATTCCGATTGATCATTTTATTACGAGCCGACGATAATCAAAATTTTCCGAGTGAGAAAAATACCACTGAGGTTGAAATTTCTGATGGAATCGACTGAAGACACATCTTCTATCTTTCCGTTTTGGTGCTCGGCAGGCATTTTGTCGTAAGTGCGAAGGGATGAAGCCGGGCACTCGGATGAGGGGCCCGCTTCACACGAAAACGGTTGGACGCGGCAATGCCTCAAACATTATTTAATATATTCGGAACATATCGAGACAGCGGTAGTGCAGGATCAACAATAAGTATCTACGATGGTAGTGGAAATTACATTGGAGATGTTGGAACGCAGGGAATTATTGCGGGTTCGCCTGGGATGCTGCCTACTAGCAATAGTACCGTTAACTATTTTTACCAATATATTTACAACGGCGATCCTACGAGTGCTCCGGGAAGTTTTACCGCTTACACGCTAGATGGAAACGGTAGAGTATTTTCTGTAACAGACACCGTTGGCGGAGGAAGTACTTCGTCGTCAACAACGGACGCCACCCTGACCCTCAATTCAGCCGCCGCAACCGTTGATGGTGCGACCGGCCCGCAGGGTGCCACGGGTGCTCAGGGCACGACGGGTGCGCAGGGCGCCACCGGCGCCCAGGGCACGACGGGTGCGCAGGGCACCACCGGCGCGCAAGGTGCGACGGGCGCGCAGGGCGTCACCGGCGCGCAGGGTGCGACGGGTGCGCAGGGCACCACCGGCGCGCAGGGTGCGACGGGTGCGCAGGGCACCACCGGCGCGCAGGGCGCGACGGGCGCGCAGGGCACCACCGGCGCGCAGGGCACCACCGGTGCCCAGGGCACGACGGGCGCACAGGGCACCACCGGCGCGCAGGGCGCCACGGGGGTCCAGGGCGCTACGGGCGCCCAGGGCACGACGGGTGCGCAGGGTAGTACCGGCGCCCAGGGTGCGACGGGTGCGCAGGGCGCCACCGGCGCACAGGGCGCAACGGGCGCGCAAGGCACCACTGGTGCCCAGGGCACGACGGGCGCACAGGGCACCACCGGCGCGCAGGGTGCCACCGGCTCCCAGGGTGCGACGGGCGCGCAGGGTACCACCGGTGCCCAGGGCACGACGGGTGCGCAGGGCGCGACAGGCGTCCAGGGCGCAACGGGTGCGCAGGGTACAACTGGAGCCCAGGGGACGACCGGTGCGCAGGGCACCACCGGCGCCCAAGGCGCGACCGGCGTGCAGGGTGCGACCGGCTCTCAGGGCGCGACCGGAACGCAAGGCGTGACGGGGGCCCAGGGTGCGACCGGCGTCCAGGGTGCCACGGGTGCGCAGGGTACCACCGGTGCCCAGGGGACGACCGGTGCGCAGGGCACCACCGGCGCCCAAGGCGCGACGGGAGTGCAGGGCGCGACCGGCTCGCAAGGTGCCACCGGTCCCCAGGGTGTCACCGGTTCGCGAGGCGCGACCGGCGATCAGGGCGTGCAGGGTGAGACCGGCTCGCAAGGCACGACGGGGGCCCAGGGTGTCACCGGTTCGCAGGGCGCGACCGGCGTCCAGGGTGCCACCGGTGCCCAGGGCGTGACCGGCTCGCAAGGCGCGACGGGAGCCCAGGGCGTCACCGGTTCGCAGGGCGCGACCGGTGTCCAGGGTGCCACCGGTTCGCAAGGCGCGACGGGAGCACAGGGTGCCACTGGTGCCCAGGGCGTGACCGGCTCGCAAGGCGCGACGGGAGCACAGGGTGCCACCGGTTCGCAGGGCGCGACCGGCGTCCAGGGCGCGACCGGCGTCCAGGGTGCCACCGGTGCCCAGGGCGCAACTGGCTCTCAAGGTGCGACGGGAGCACAGGGCGTCACCGGCTCGCAAGGCGCGACGGGAGCCCAGGGCGTCACCGGTTCGCAGGGCGCGACCGGTGTCCAGGGTGCCACCGGCGCCCAGGGCGTCACGGGGGCCACCGGTCCGACCGGATCCGCGGGTACCACGGGCGCGACCGGTCCGACGGGTGCCGGCGGCGCGACGGGGGCCACCGGTCCGACGGGCGCGACCGGTCCGGAGGGAGCCACCGGTGCGACCGGCCCGGTCATCTGCTTCGCACGCGGCACGATGATCCTGACGCCGGAGGGCGAGCGCCCGGTGGAGGCCCTGCGGCCCGGCGACGTCGTCGTCACCGCCTCCGGGGAGACGGTCCCGGTCGCTTGGGTCGGTCACCGTCACCTCGACCTCACCCGTCACCCGCGGCCCGAGCGGGCCCGGCCGGTGCGGATCGCGGCGCACGCCTTCGGGCCCGGCCTGCCGCACCGCGACCTCGTCGTGTCGCCCGGCCACGCGCTCTTCGTCGACGACGTGCTGATCCCGGCCGGCAGCCTGGTCAACGGCACCTCGGTGGCGCAGCTCGACCGGGCGGAGGTGATCTACCACCACGTCGAGCTGCCGGTGCACGACGTGCTGGTCGCCGACGGGATGCCCGCCGAGAGCTACCTCGATTGCGGCAACCGCGGCACCTTCGAGAACCACGACGGCCCGGTCGCCCTGCATCCGGACCTCGTCGCCTCGGCGCTGAACCTAGAGCTGGCCTGCGCGCCGGTCGTCCTCCACGGCCCGATCGTCGACCGGGTCCGGGCGCGGCTCGCCGCGCAGGACGCCCGGTCCGGCACCGAGCGCACGGCCGATGCCGGGCCCTCGTTCCTCGCGCGCCTCCTGCGGCGGGCGTGAGACGCGGCCGGCCTCCGGGCCGGCCCGACTATCGTGACCAGACCGGCCCGCGGCGCCCCGACAGGCGCGCCGCGGGTTTCGTCGTCAGGGACGTTTCACGGAACGCAGGGGCGTTGCGGGGACGATCGGGGCGCCGGACCCTCCCGTCCGGCGGAGGAGAGGGGCGCGCGACCTCCGGTGGGAGAAAAGCGCTCGCACCGGATTTGTGAGCACACGCCAGCCCCGCTGGGAGAGGCAACGGCCCGCGCGCCGACCCCACCCCGGCCTCATTCCCGAAGCACCGCTGCCCGAAGCACCGCTGGTCCGGATCGTCCCCGCCGGCGCCCGCCCCTCCCTCGCTTCGCGGCACGGCCCGCGCACCAGGACCGCGCATGACTCCGTCCGGCCAGACCCTCTGCCTCGCGATGATCGTCAAGAACGAGGCCCCGGTGATCCGCCGATGCCTGGATTCGGTGCGCCCGCTCATCGACCGCTGGATCGTCGTCGATACCGGCTCCACCGACGGGACCCAGGACCTTGTGCGGGAGATCCTGGCCGACCTTCCGGGCGAGCTGGTCGAGCGCCCCTGGGTCGATTTCGCCCACAACCGCTCCGAGGCGCTGGCGCTGGCGCGCCCGCACGGCACCTACACGCTGGTCATCGATGCCGACGACGAGATGATCGTACCGCCGGGCTACGTCCTGCCCGACCTCACGGCCGATGCCTACGAGGTCGTCATCGCGGATGTCGGGCTCGTCTACCGGCGGATCCAGCTGGTGCGGAACACCCTGCCGTGGCGCTACCGCGGGGTGCTGCACGAATTCGTCGAATGCCCGGACGGGACGGACCGCGCCCTCCTCGACCTAGCCATGCGGCGCAACCACGACGGCGCCCGCCGCCGCGACGGCGAGACCTACCGGCGCGACGCCGCGGTCCTGGAGGCGGCGCTGGCGACGGAGACGGACCCGTTCTTCGTTTCCCGCTACACCTTCTACCTCGCCCAGAGCTACCGCGATTGCGGCGCCTACGAGCAGGCGGTCGCCGCCTACCTGCAGCGGGCGGATCTCGGATACTGGCACGAAGAGGCCTACGTCGCCCTCGTCGCCGCGGCCCGGCTGATGGGCACCCTCGGGCGCCCGCTCGACGACGCCCTGGCGGCCTTCCGCCGGGCCATCGCGCTCTGCCCGCGCCGGGCCGAGGCGCCCCATCACGCCGCCTATGCCTGCCGCCTCGCCGAGCGGTACGAGGAGGGCTTCCGCTTCGCCGAGGCCGCCCTGGCCCTGGTGAAGCCGGAGGGCGGGCTGTTCGTCGAGCCCTGGGTCTACGAGTACGGCCTGCGGGACGAGTACGCGGTCAACGCCTACTGGGCCGGCCATTACCGGCAATGCCTCGCCGCCTGCCTCGACCTGCTGGCCTGCCCGACCGCGCCGGAGGGCGAGCGCAAGCGCTACGCCGCCAATGCCCGCTTCGCCCTCGAGAAGCTGCCGATCCCCTTGGAGGCCCGGGGCGGCTTCCTGTCGACGACGCGGCCGGGCATCGCCCCGAGCGAGCTGCCGGGCTTCTGGTCCGGCCTGACCCGTCACCAGCCCTGGGTACCGGCGCGGCCGCAGGGCGGCACCGAGCTGATGCACGAGGGCCTGTCCCGGCGCCTCGGGCCGGCGCTCCAGCGCATCCAGCTCTGCCTCAACGGCTACGACGAGGGCCGGATCGACGGGCGCCCGCTCGTGGTCTGGATCCACCACGCCCCCGACCAGCCCGCCGTGGCCTGGCTGCGCGATCCCGCCAAGGTGGGCCGCGTGGCGCGCTTCGTCTTCGTCTCCGAGTGGCAGCGGGCCCAGTTCCTCGCCGCCTACGCCCTGCCGGCCGAACGCTGCCTGGTGCTGCGCAACGCCACCGAGGTGCCGGACCGCGACCGCGCGCCTGATCGTCGCCGCCCGCTCAAGGTCGCCTATACCAGCACGCCCTATCGCGGCCTGTCGGTGCTGCTCGAGGCCTGGGCGCAGGCCGCACCCGAGGGGGCCGAGCTGCACGTCTGGTCGTCGCACAAGCTCTACGGCCCGGGCGCCGACGACGCGCCCTACGCCGCGCTCTATGCCCGCGCCGCGGCGCTGCCGAACGTGCACTACCACGGGCTCCTGCCCAATGCCGAGCTGCGCGCCGCGCTCGCCGACATCGACATCCTGGCCTATCCGAACACCTTCGCGGAGACCTCGTGCCTCGCGGTCATCGAGGCGATGGCGGCGGGCTGCCGGGTGATCTGCCCGAGCCTCGGGGCGCTGCCGGAGACCACCGCGGGCTTCGCGCGCCTCTATCCCTTCGTCGCCGACCCGGCCGAGCACGCCCGCACCTTCGCGGCCCTGCTCACCGAGGAGCTGGCCGATCCCTGGCAGGGCGTCCCCGAGCGGGCGGCGGCGCAGCAGGCGCAGTGCCGGCAGGCCTACGACTGGCGGGTGCGGGTGCCCGCCTGGCAGGCCCTCGTCGACGGGCTCGCGGCGCCGGCACCAAGCCCCCGCTTCGTCCCGAGCCTGCGCACGGTCGAGGCGCGGCACGGCACCTTCGTGGTGGTGGAGCAGGACTTCATCGGCCGCACCATCGCGCAGACCGGCGAGTGGGAGCCGCACCTGATCGACTTCGCCCGCCTCGTCCTCGACGAGACCTCGAACGTCGTCGATCTCGGCGCCAATCTCGGCTACCACACCGTCCGCCTCGCCGGCCTCGTGCCGCGCGGCTCGGTCCACGCCTTCGAGCCGCTCGACCTCTGCTTCTCGCTGCTGCAGCGGAACGTCCTGGCCAACCGCTGCCACCATGTCCGCACCTACAAGATGGCGGTCACCGACCGCTCCGGCGACACGATCGAGATGGAGCCGCTCGAGGCGACCCTGACGGCGGGCGGCGCCCTCAACATCGGGCATACCGGCATCGGCCGGGTCGGATCCGGCCATGGCGGCGACCTTGCCTTCACGGTCCGGATCGACGACCTGCCCCTGCCGCCGATCGCGCTCGTCAAGATGGACATCCAGGGCGCGGAGGCCGTGGCGCTCGCCGGCATGCGCGACCTCCTCGCCCGGGACCGTCCGGTCCTGTTCGTCGAGATCGAGGAGGAGCACCTGCGGCGGCACGGCTCCAGCTCGAAGGCGGTGATCGAGCATCTGCTCGGCCTCGGCTACAGCCTGCTGCGGATCCGCAACGACTGGCCGACCGACCACCTGGCGATTCCCAACGAGCGCACCGACCTCATCGAACGCTGCCGCGGCCAGACGCACCACGCCACCGACTGGATCGCCGGGTCGCGAGTCGAGCTGCAGTTCGAGACGACGCATTACTACGCGTCCGTCGTGGCATCGTGACGGCGCGGGCAGGCTTGGCTTCGACGTCGCGGCGGCCGGCACCGCTACGGGTGGTCGGCCTCGCCCCGGACGGGCGTTTTCCGGCGCCGGCAGGCAGCCCGTGACGACGGCGCGGGACTACGCGGTCGTCGAGCGCTCCGGCCTGTTCGACGTCAATCACTACCTGCTCGAATCGCCCGACGTCGTCGCGGACGGCGCCGATCCGCTGGAGCATTTCTGCCGGTTCGGTGCCCGCGAGGGCCGGCGCCCGAACCTCTACTTCGACCCCGGCTGGTATGCCGACCTCTATCTCGGCGGCGCGCGCGACGGCGTGAACCCGGTCCGGCACTACGTCGAGGTCGGCGAGCGCAAGGGCTTGCGCCCGATCTGCTACTTCGATCCGGCCTGGTACGCGGCGACCTACGGGCTGCCCCGCGGCACCCCGGCCCTGCACCACTACCTGCAGCACCGCCGCAGCCAGCGTTACGCGCCGAACGCGCGGTTCGACCTCGCCGGCTACCTCGCGCGCTACGGCGCCGAGATCGGCCGCAACCGGGATGCGTTCGCGCATCTCCTGCGCCACGGCGCCCGGCGGGACCTCGACAGCGGTCACGAGTTCGACGCCGCGGCCTACCGGGCGCGGCACGGCCTCTCGCGCCTGCCGGCCTCGCCGCTCCTGGCCGACCAGGAGGCCTGCAACCCGCTGGTCCACCGCCTCGCCCGGGATGCGGCCGAGGCGCGGGCGCGCGCCCGGCGCTGGTGGCGGATCGGCCCCTTCGCCTGAGGGCGCGGGCGTCCCGTCACCCGGGGTTGGGCTTCGGGCGGAGCGGCGGGACGCGGCTCCTCCCGAAGCGTCGTGTCGTCGCCGAGGCGGCGACGCGTCGTGCTCAGAAGGGCTTCACCTTCATCAGCGAGCCGCGGCTCGAGACGATCGCCACCACGATCCACGGACAGACGAAGACCAGGAAGAACAGCAAGCCCATCACGCGCCTCCTTCGATTGCACCAGATCCAACCCCGTCAATGCCGTGCGGCCGGCGGGGGTTGCACGCCGGTCCCCACGACTATTCCTCTCCCGCCGGCGCACCGGTGTCCCGGGCGCGGTGGAGCAGGAAGATCGACACCACCATCACCAGGATCAGCCCGGCCAGCACGCCGAGCTCGATCATCGAGGCGCGAAACAGCGCCTCCTTCTGCGGGCTCCAGTCGGCGGCGTGCATCTGCTCGGCGGTCTGGAGCGTCAGCACCAGCACGCGCCGGATCGAGGCGATCAGGCCGACGATCAGGAACGGCTCGCAGGTCAGCCGGCCCGAGCGCATCGACACCCGGACGGTGTGCAGGATCTCGACCAGCATCAGCAGGAACAGCAGCCGGTCGACCACGTCGAGGAGTTGCGCGGCGGCGCCGATCGAGGTCACCGCCTTGAGGGTCATGCCGGCGGCGTCCACCAGCGCCATCACGGCGGTGAGGGCCAGCAGCACGCCGAGGGCGGCGTAGATCGCGTGCTCGGTGTGCAGGAAGACGAAGGCGGAGAGCCGGGTGAGCCACCCGCCCTCCTTCTCGGCCTTCTCGAGTTTCGCGGTCTCCACCATGGCGTTCTCCGGGGACGGTGGGCGGGGCGGCGCTCGGCCCTGGACGCGCGGGCCCTCAGCCGTGGGGACGGGGCATGCGGAAGGGCAGCATGAATCGCACGAGCGGATGGGTGAGACGGTCGAGGTCGAGCGATTCGTGCACCGGCTCCACCGCCTCGCCGCAGATCCGCGCCGAGAGCAGGGAGCGCGAGTAGAACGGCGCGTCCTCGAACCGACGCAGCACGCTCGCCTGTCCGTCGTCGCTTCGGGTGGCCCGCTCCAGGCGCCAGAGCGTGCGCGGCAGCGCGGCCGGCACCGGCGGCTCGATCGGGCGCGGGGTGCCGTCGGGATCGAAGCGCAGCGACAGCTCCTGGCGGCTGCCGTCGCGCCGCGCGACGTCGTACAGGATCGCCGCGCCGTGCCGGAGCGTCGCGCGCGACCAGGTCCAGCTCCTGAACGAGGCCTCCAGCGGCACGTCGCCGTCGTTGGTGTCGAAATAGGCGTGGCCGCTCCAGCGCAAGCCGGGCCGGTCGAACGCCACCTCGACCCGCGAGGAGGGCGCGAGCGGCCACCAGCGGTGGCGCCCGTCCGCATCGAGGGTGAAGGGGGCGGGCGTGAACCCGCCGGGCCGGACCCGGATCGTGCCGGAGAGCCGCGAGGGCAGGGGTGTCGTCACCTCGTCGATCCGGATCGTCAGGGTGGTGCCGTCCCAGTCGAGGGAACTCGGACCGATGGCGAGCGAGGTCGCGGTCCGGTCGACGTGGCGCCGGCTGCGCTCGGTCATCGCCCAGGCCTTGGGGCGACCGTACAGCACCACGTTCATCGCCGAATGGTTGATCGGGTCGCCGCGCCCGCTCCAGGCGTAGTAGGGCGAGAACACGCTGCCGAGGAAGGCGATCACGGTCAGGCCGTGCTGCCCGTCGTCGCTCACCGCATCGACGTACCACCAGGCATAGCCGCCCGGCGCGACCGGGCGGTCGAAGCGAGGTCCTGCAGCACGCTCGCGGCCGCCAGCCGGCCCGATTGCGCCGCCATCGGTACGCCCGGCCCCGGATGGACGCTGCCCCCCGCCAGGTACAGCCCCGGCACCTTCGTGCGCGCGCCCGGGCGGCGGAAGGACGCCATCCAGCCGTGCGAGGCCCGGCCGTAGAGCGCCCCGCCCGTCGCCGGGAACAGATGGGCGAAATCCGCCGGCGTCGTGGTGGTCCGCGCCGTCTCGCCGATCGTCAGGCCGCAGGCGGAGAGCCGCCGGCTCATCGTGTCGTGGCATCGGGCGATCTCCTGGGGCGACAGGGCGGCGCCGCGGGCGGGCGCGTTGACGAGGCAGAGCAGGGCTTCCGGCGCTCCGGGCGGCGCGCCGTCGTCCTCGCGCTCCTGCGCGCAGACGTAGACGGTCGGGTCCCGCGGCAGGCGGGCGTGGTCGGTGAGGTCGGCGAACTCGGCGGCGTAATCGCCCGAGAAGAAGACGTTGTGGCGCGTGAGGGGAAAGCCCGCGGGCCGCCCCGCCACCGCGAAGGTCACCGCCGAGAGCGAGCGCTCGCGCTCCGGCACCGGGTCGACCGCCCGGGCAACCTCCGGCCCGAACAGCCCCTCGGCCAGGGCCGCGGCGTCGCCATTCGCCACCACGTGGGTCGCGGGCAGCCGCTCGCCGGTGGCGAGGACGACGCCGGCGACGCGCCCGTGCTCGACCAGGATCCGCTCGACGCCGGTGCCGTAGCGCAGATCCGCGCCGTGCTCGGCGGCGAGGTCCGCCACGGCGCCGGCCAGCCGCGACAGGCCGCCGGCGGCGGTCCAGACCCCGGCCATCTCGACATGCGCCACGAGCATCAGGGTCGCCGGGGCCGAGAACGGCGAGGAGCCGCAATAGGTGGCGTAGCGGCCGAAGAGCTGGCGCAGGCGCGGATCGCGAAAATGCTCGCCGAGCGCCGCCCACAGGGTGGTGAAGGGCTGGATCCGCATCAGCCCGCCGAGGCCCCGCGGCCCGGCCCGCCGCACGAGGTCGAGGGGAGTGGGGCGCTCGCCGCGGATGAACGGCCCCTCGAGGGCGCGGTAGATCGCCCCCGCTTGATCGCGGAAGCGGCGGAACCCCTCGGCCTCCCGCGGGCCGGCGAAATCCGCGATGGCCCGGGCGGACCGCTCCGGGTCGGCGAAGAGGTCGAGATGCGCGCCCGCGCCCCAGGCGTGGCGGGCGAGGATGTCGGCCGGGCGCAGGGCCACCCGCGCGGCGAGGTCCGCGCCGCACTCCGAAAAGATCTCCTCGAAGACCCACCGCATCGTGAAGACGGTCGGACCGGCCTCGACCGTCACCGGCCCGGCCGCGACCCGGCGCATCTTGCCGCCGGGACGGGCCTCCTTCTCGACCAGCGTCACGGGAAGCCCGGCGGCGGCGAGCTTCAGGGCGGCGACGAGGCCGCCGATCCCCGCGCCGATCACCACCACCCGTTCGTCCGGCACGGCGTCGATCCTCCCCCGATGGTGTCAATCTAAATTGACAGTTTGAAATGTTCAAACAAAATGACGCCTCGACGCGAAGCCCCGGGACGAGCGCCCGGGACGCACGGTCGAGGGAGCACGCCAAGGAGGATCGGATGGACGACGGTCGGCGCATCGAGCAGGCCCTGGACGTGGCCGTGTCCTACGCGGAGGCGCCCGGCGCGCCGCCGCGCCTGGCGGAGGCGATCCGCTACGCGGTCTTTCCGGGCGGCCACCGCATCCGGCCGCGGCTGTGCCTCGCGGTGGCGCGGGCCTGCGGCGACGACGACCCGGCGACGGCGGACGCCGCGGCGGCCGCGATCGAGCTCTTGCACTGCGCCTCGCTGGTCCACGACGACCTGCCCTGCTTCGACGACGCGGCGGAACGCCGACGCAAGCCGGCGGTCCACGTCGCCTACGGCGAGCCGGTGGCGCTCCTGACGGGCGACGCGCTGATCGTGCTCGCCTTCGAGACCCTCGCCCGCGGTGCCGCGCGGCGCCCCGCGCGCCTGCCCGCCCTCGTCGGGCTGGTGGCGCGCGCCGTCGGCTCGCCCGCCGGTATCGTCGCCGGCCAGGCCTGGGAATCCGAGCCGCAGGTCGGGCTCTCGGCCTACCAGCAGGCGAAGACCGGGGCGCTCTTTGCCGCCGCCACCGTCACCGGCGCCGCCTCGGCCGGGGCCGAGCCGATGGGCTGGCGGCTGCTCGGCGAATATCTCGGCGAGGCCTACCAGGTCGCCGACGACCTGCGCGACGTCGCCTGCCGCCAGGAGGAGATCGGCAAGCCGGTCGGGCGCGACGTCACCCTCGGGCGGCCCAACGCCGCGGCCCTGCTGGGCATGGACGGGGCCCTGCGCCGCCTCTCCGACCTCGCCCACGAGGCCATGGAGGTGATCCCCGACTGCCCCGGGGTCGCGGCGTTGCGGGAGGAGATCCTGGCCCAGACGCGGCGGTTCCTGCCGGAGCGGCTGGCGCAGAGCCTGGTGGTGTAGGGGATGGCCCGCACGGCTCGCGCGGAAGACGGGCTGCGGGCCCGAACCCTCCCCCCTCCGCGGGGGAGGGTGGCCGGTTGGGAGAGGGGCGGCGCGATGCCGACCCGGACGGCCCTCCTCGGAGCGGTCCTGCCTCGTCCGCAGGCGTGTTCCCCTTCTCCCGGCCTGCTCCGCAGGCCGCCCTTCCGTGCAGAGGGGGGAGGGTCGTGAGGTCCGAACCGCACGTCCTTCCGGCGACCCCGCCCGCTCCGGCCCCCTGGCGCGACCGCCTCCTCGCCTGGCGCCATCGCCTGATCGCCAGTCCCGCCTTCCAGCGCTTCGCCGCCGCCTTCCCGCCGACGCGGCCGGTGGCTCGCCGCAACGCGCGGGCCCTGTTCGATCTCTGCGCCGGCTTCGTCTACGCCCAGGTGCTGACGGCGTGTCTTCGCCTCGACCTGTTCGGCATCCTCGCCGACGGGCCGATGACGCCGGACGACCTCGCGCGCCGCCTCGACCTACCGCCGGACCGGGCCGTGTGCCTCCTGCGGGCCGCCGCATCCCTGGGGCTCCTGACACGCTTGCGCGACGGCCGCTTCGCGCTCGGCGACCTCGGGGCGGCTTTGCTCGGCAACCCCTCGGTCGCCGCGATGGTGGCCCACCACGCCCTCCTGTACGACGACCTGCGCGACCCCGTGGCGCTCCTGCGCGGCACCGGCGGACCGACGCGGCTCTCCGGCTACTGGGCCTATGCGGGCGCCGACGACCCGACGCAGGTCGGGGACGCCGTGGTGGCGCCCTACGGCGCGCTGATGGGCGCCTCGCAGGCCCTCGTCGCCCGCGACATCCTCGATGCCTATCCGCTTGGCCGCCACGCCCATCTCCTCGAGATCGGCGGCGGGGAGGGCGCCTTCGCGGTCGAGGCGGCGAGGGCGAACCCGCGCCTGCGCGTCACCCTGTTCGACCTGCCGCCGGTGGCGGCCCGGGCCGGGCGTCGTTTCGATCAGGAAGGTCTGTCGACCCGCGCCGCGACCGTCGGCGGCTCCTTCCACGACGGGCTGCCGCGCGGGGCGGACGTCGCCTCGCTGGTGCGCGTGGTCCACGATCACGACGATGCGCCGGCGCTCGCCCTGATGCGCAGCGCGCGCGCCGCCCTGCCGCCCGGCGGCCGGCTCCTCGTCGCCGAGCCGATGGCCGGGACCCCGGGCGCTGAGCCGATCGGCGACGCCTATTTCGGGTTCTACCTCCTCGCCATGGGCAGCGGCCGGCCCCGTACCGCCGACGAGCTCGGCGCCATGCTCCGCGAGGCGGGCTTTGCCCGGGTGCGCGAGCACCGCACCCGCCGGCCGCTGCTGGTGCGCCTGCTCGTCGCCGCGGCGCCGTGATCGGAGGTCTCCGGCGTAAAAATGTAAAGTAAACTTGACGCACGCATTCGTCCAAATAAGATGACATTTGCCGCTTCGAGCGGCGTCACCGCACAGGCGGGGGCCGAACCGCATGCACGCGCAGGCCGTGATCCTCGACCGTCCCGAACGGCTCGGCCTCGCCGACCTCGCTCTCGACGCACCCGGCCCCGCGGACGCCACCGTGGCGGTCGCCTGGAGCGGCATCAGCACCGGCACCGAGCGCCTGCTCTGGTCCGGGCGGATGCCGGACTTCCCCGGCATGGGCTACCCGCTGGTGCCGGGCTACGAATCCGTCGGCGTCGTGGTCGATGCCGGCCCCCAGTCCGGCCGCCGCGTCGGCGAGACGGTGTTCGTGCCGGGCGCGCGCTGCTTCGGGCCGGTCCGCGGGCTGTTCGGTGGCGCGGCCTCGCACCTCGTCTCCGCCGGCCACCGGCTGCGGCCGGTCCCCGAGTCCCTGGGCGAGCGCGGCATCCTGCTGGCGCTTGCCGCCACCGCCCGCCACGCCCTCGACGGCAGCGAAGGCGAAGGCCGCCAGCTCGTCGTCGGGCACGGCGTGCTCGGCCGGCTCCTCGCCCGCCTCCTGCGGGCCTCGGGCCACGACCCGGTGGTGTGGGAGCGCGATCCCGCCCGCCGCGCCGGCGCCGACGGCTACGCGGTCATCGACCCGGCCCAGGACGAGACGGCCTACGCCCGCATCATCGACGCCAGCGGCGATGCCGGCCTCCTCGACACCCTGATCGCCCGGCTCGCGCCCGGCGGCGAGGTGGTGCTCGCCGGCTTCTACGAGGCGCCGCTCGCCTTCGCCTTTCCGCCGGCCTTCCTGCGCGAGGCGCGCATCCGCGTCGCCGCGCAGTGGCAGCCCGGCGACCTCGACGCGGTGGCGGCGCTCGCCGGCGCCGGGACGCTGTCCCTCGACGGCCTCGTCACCCATCGCCGCCCGGCCCGGGAGGCGGCACAGGCCTACCCCGTCGCCTTCGGCGACCCCGCCTGCCTCAAGATGGTCCTCGATTGGAGAGCCCAGCCATGAACGCTTCGCTGACCGGCGCCGCCCTCCAGGCCTCGATCCTGCGCGCCGAGGCCGCGATCCCGCCGGACCCGGTGCCCACCACCGCGACCCGCGAGACGCAGATCATCGCCATCTACGGCAAGGGCGGCATCGGCAAGAGCTTCACGCTCGCCAACCTGTCCTACATGCTGGCCCAGCAGGGCAAGCGGGTGCTGCTGATCGGCTGCGACCCGAAGAGCGACACGACCTCGCTGCTCTTCGGCGGCCGGGCCTGCCCGACGATCATCGAGACCTCGACCCGGCGCAAGCTCGCCGGCGAATCGGTCGAGATCGGCGACGTCTGCTTCAAGCGCGACGGCGTGTTCGCGATGGAGCTCGGCGGGCCGGAGGTCGGCCGCGGCTGCGGCGGGCGCGGCATCATCCACGGCTTCGAGCTTCTGGAAAAGCTCGGCTTCCACGAATGGGGCTTCGACTACGTCCTGCTCGACTTCCTGGGCGACGTGGTCTGCGGCGGCTTCGGCCTGCCGATCGCCCGCGACATGTGCCAGAAGGTCATCGTCGTCGGCTCGAACGACCTGCAATCGCTCTACGTCGCCAACAACGTCTGCTCGGCGGTGGAGTATTTCCGCAAGCTCGGCGGCAATGTCGGCGTCGGCGGCCTCGTCATCAACAAGGACGACGGCACCGGCGAGGCGCAGGCCTTCGCGGAAGCGGCCGGCATCCCGATCCTCGCCTCGATCCCCGCCGACGACGACATCCGCAAGAAGAGCGCGAATTACGAGATCATCGGCCGGCCGGACGGGCGCTGGGGTCCGCTCTTCGCCGAACTCGCCGACAATATCGGCACCGCCCTGCCGCACCGGCCGACGCCGCTCAGCCAGGACCAGCTGCTGGGCCTGTTCAAGGGCGAGGCGGTCGGGCGCGGCGTGGTGCTCGATCCGGCGAGCGACGCCGACATGCGCGGCCGGGCCGTCGAGCGAAAGCCCTCCCTCGAAGTCGTCTACGAGGCGGTGTGACCATGGGCGCCTCCCTCGACCTCAAGGCGCTGCGCGCCCGAAAGCCCGTCGATGCCCCGGTCAACCTGGAGGCGACGCGCCAGGACGGACTCGGCTGCCATTCCGGCAAGGAGACGATGCGCCGGGCGGCGGACTCCGCCGGCATGGGCGAGACCCTGGATGCCCTGAAGCGCGACTACCCGGTCGGCCCGCACGACCAGCCGCAGAGCATGTGCCCGGCCTTCGGGGCGCTGCGGGTGGGTCTGAGGATGCGCCGCACCGCCACGATCCTGTCGGGCTCGGCCTGCTGCGTCTATGGCCTCACCTTCACCTCGCATTTCTACGGCGCGCGACGGACCGTCGGCTACGTGCCGTTCAACTCCGAGACGCTCGTCACCGGCAAGCTGTTCGAGGATATCCGCGACGCGGTGCGCGAGACCGCCGACCCGGCGCTCCACGACGCGGTCGTCGTCATCAACCTCTGCGTTCCCACCGCCTCCGGCGTGCCGCTGCGGCTCCTGCCGCGGGAGATCGACGGGGTGCGGATCATCGGGATCGACGTTCCGGGCTTCGGCGTACCGACGCATGCCGAGGCCAAGGACGTGCTCGCCGGCGCGATGCTGAAGGTCGCGCGGGCGGAAGCCGAGCACGGCCCCGTCGCGGCGCCGCGCCAGCCCCGGGACGGGCGCCCGACGATTGCGCTCCTCGGCGAGATGTTCCCGGCCGATCCGATGCAGATCGGCGCGCTCCTCGATCCGCTCGGACTTGCCGCCGGCCCGGTCGTGCCGACGCGGGAATGGCGCGAATTGTACGCCGCGCTCGACTGCACAGCGGTAGCGGCGATCCACCCGTTCTACACCGCCTCCCTGCGAGAATTCGAGGCGGCGGGCCGCCCGGCGATCGCCTCCGCCCCGGTCGGGCATGACGGCACCGCCGCCTGGCTCGACGCGGTGGGGGAGGCCTGCGGGGTCGCGCCCGCGATGGTCGCGGCGGCCAAGAACCGGTTCCTGCCGGCGATCCGCGGCGCGCTTGCCGCCAACCCGATCCGCGGCCGGATCACGCTCACCGGCTACGAGGGTTCGGAACTGCTGGTGGCCCGCCTCCTCATCGAGAGCGGCGCCGAGGTGCCGTATGTCGGCACCGCCTGCCCGCGCACCAGGCATTCCGAGGCCGACCGCGACTGGCTCGAGGCGAAGGGCTGCCGGGTGCAGTTCCGCGCCTCCCTGGAGCAGGACCTGCAGGCCGTCGAGGAATTCGGGCCCGATCTCGCCATCGGCACGACGCCGGTGGTGCAGAAGGCCAAGGAGCGGGCGATCCCCGCCCTCTACTTCACCAACCTGATCTCGGCCCGCCCGCTGATGGGCGTCGCAGGCGCCGGCTCGCTCGCGCAAGTGATCAACGGCGCGATGGGGCAGGCCGAGCGGTTCGACGCGATGCGCTCGTTCTTCGCCGGTGTCGGCACCGGGCACGCCGCCGGGATCTGGGAGGACGTGCCGAAGAAGCGCGCGGCGGTGAAGCGTGCCGCGCCCGAGAAGCCGGTCGGGGAGATGGCCTGATGCTCGTCCTCGATCACGACCGCGCCGGCGGCTACTGGGGCGCCGTCTACGTCTTCACCGCGGTGAAGGGCCTGCAGGTGGTCATCGACGGCCCGGTGGGCTGCGAGAACCTGCCGGTGACCTCGGTGCTGCACTACACCGACGCGCTGCCTCCGCACGAATTGCCGATCGTCGTCACGGGGCTGGCCGAGGAGGAACTCGGCCGCCACGGCACCGAGGGCGCGATGCGCCGCGCCCACGCGACGCTCGATCCGGCGCAGCCGAGCGTCGTCGTCACCGGCTCGATCGCCGAGATGATCGGCGGCGGCGTGACGCCGGAGGGCACCAACCTCCAGCGTTTCCTGCCCCGCACCATCGACGAGGACCAGTGGCAGGCCGCCGACCGGGCCCTGTCCTGGCTCTGGGCCGAGTACGGGGCCAAGAAAGCCGCGAAGAAGGGGGTGATCCCGCCGCGGCCGGAGCGGGCACCGGGGGTGAAGCCGCGGGTCAACCTGATCGGCCCGGCCTACGGCACCTTCAACATGCCCTCCGACCTCGCCGAGATCCGGCGCCTCGTCGAGGGCATCGGCGCCGAGGTGAACCTCGTCTTCCCCCTCGGCACGCATCTCGCCGACATCCCCCGCCTCGTCGAGGCCGACGCCAATATCTGCCTCTACCGCGAGTTCGGGCGGCTGCTCTGCGAGGCCCTCGACCGGCCCTACCTCCAGGCGCCGATCGGCGTGCACAGCACCACCAAGTTCCTGCGCGCGCTCGGCGAGATCCTGGATGTCGATCCCGAGCCGTTCATCGAGCGCGAGAAGCACACGACCTTGAAGCCCCTGTGGGACCTGTGGCGCTCGGTGACGCAGGACTTCTTCGCCTCGGCGAGCTTCGGCGTGGTGGCGACCGACACCTATGCCCGCGGCCTGCGCCACTTCCTCGAGGACGAGATGGGATTGCCGTGCCGGTTCAGCTTTTCGCGAAAGGCCGGCGCCAAGCCCGACAACGCGGCGGTCCGAAAGGCCATCCGCGAGACGCCGCCGCTGGTGCTGTTCGGCTCCTACAACGAGCGCCTCTACCTCGCCGAGAGCGGGGGCAGGGCGATGTTCATCCCGGCCTCGTTCCCCGGCGCCGTGGTCAGGCGCCACACCGGCACGCCGTTCATGGGCTACTCGGGCGCGACCTACCTGGTGCAGGAGGTCTGCAACGCGCTCTTCGACGCGCTCTTCCACATCCTGCCGCTGTCGCGGGACATGGACGCCGTCGAGGCCACGCCCGCCCGCGCCCTCCGGGCCCTTCCCTGGGACGACGAGGCCCGCCGGCACCTCGACGCCTCGGTGGCCGAGAGCCCGGTCCTGGTGCGGATCTCCTTCGCCAAGCGCCTTCGCGACGCCGCCGAGCGCGAGGCGACGCGAGCCGGCTCCGACAGCGTGACCGGCGCTTTCGTCGAGCGCGCCCGCATCGCCCTCGCGGCGGCCTGACGGCCGTGCCCTTTCCGGCGCGGCCCCCGCCGCGTCGGCCATCGAGACGCCTCGCGAATCCCGCGGGCCAGGGAGGAGATCCGAGATCATGAGAGCCGGAACCATGTCCCGTTCGTTCGTCACGGTGTCGCGGTCCCGTTCGGAAGCGGTCCAGTTCCGGGCCTTCCTGACGGTGACCTACCCGATCTTCCTGGTCGCCGCCCTGCTGCAGCGCCTGCGCCCCGGCGGGCCGGCCGACGGGCCCCGCCGCTCCGTCTTCGGCGAGGCGCGGGCGATGGCGCTCTCGGCGATCCCCTTCGCCTTCATGGGGTGAGGCCTCCCGAGTTCAGGCCCCCCGAAGGCCCGGAGCCTTCGGGCCCGCGCCTCCCGGGGCCGAGTTTCCGCTGCCGGCATGGGCGGCGGAGAGACCGCCCGTCCGTCACGGCCGGGCAAAGCCGCGCGGGAGCCCCCGCGCGGATCCGCATCCGGAGGTTCGGCAATGGCCAACGGCATGGACAAACCCAGCGTACTGTCAGGACTCACCGAAGAGGAGGCGAAGGAGTTCCACGGGATCTTCGTTACCAGCTTCATCATCTTCACGGCGATCGCGGTCGTCGCGCACTTCCTCGTCTGGCTCTGGCGGCCGTGGCTGCCCGGACCGAACGGCTATTCCGCGCTGGAGAGCAGCGTGAAGGTCGCCGCCACCAGCATCATGCCCTTCATCTCGTGAGGAAGGAATGAACAACATGCACAAGGTCTGGCTTCTGTTCGACCCGCGGCGCACGCTGGTGGCCCTGGCCACCTTCCTGTTCGTGCTGGCGATCCTGATCCACTTCATCCTGCTCAGCACCAACCGGTTCAACTGGCTGGAGGGCCCGGCGGTGAAGAAGGCGGAGATCGCCCAGATCCACATCCTGCCGACCTGACCGGCCGGCGGACCCGGGTGCTCCCCGGAGTGCCTCCGCACCGCGGACGGGCCGTCACGGCCCCGCCCGCGGCCACCACGCTTTCGCGGACGGGGAGGGCCGCGCCATGGCCATGCTGAACTTCGAGCGCAAATACCGGGTCCGCGGCGGCACGCTGCTCGGCGGCGACCTGTTCGATTTCTGGGTCGGGCCGTTCTACGTCGGCTTCTTCGGGGTGACGGGCCTGTTCTTCACCCTGCTCGGCACAGGCCTGATCCTCTGGGGCGCGGCGCTCGGGCCGACCTGGAACGTCTGGCAGATCAACATCGCGCCGCCCGACCTCTCCTACGGCCTGGCGCTGGCGCCGCTGCGCGAGGGCGGCCTCTGGCAGATCATCACCTTCTGCGCCATCGGCTCCTTCGGGTCCTGGGCCCTGCGCGAGGTCGAGATCTGCCGCAAGCTCGGCATGGGCTACCACGTGCCCTTCGCCTTCTCGGTGGCGATCTTCGCCTACGTCACCCTGGTGGTGGTGCGCCCGTTGCTCATGGGCGCCTGGGGTCACGGCTTTCCATACGGGATCCTCAGCCATCTCGATTGGGTGTCGAACGTCGGCTACCAGTATCTCCATTTCCACTACAACCCGGCGCACATGCTCGGCGTGACGTTCTTCTTCACGACGACCTTCGCGCTGTCGCTGCACGGCTCGCTGATCCTGTCCTCGACCAATCCGCCGAAGGGCGAGGTGGTCAAGACCCCCGAGCACGAGGACACCTTCTTTCGCGACACGATCGGCTACTCGATCGGCACGATCGGCATCCATCGCCTCGGCCTGTTCCTCGCCCTCTCGGCCGGGTTCTGGAGCGCGGTCTGCATCGTCATCAGCGGCCCGTTCTGGACCCGCGGCTGGCCCGAATGGTGGGGCTGGTGGCTGAGCCTGCCGATCTGGCGCTGAGCCCCGCCCGCGTGTCCCGCCGCGTTCGCCCCAACACCGTCAGAAGGCATCCGCCGTCATGGGGTATTACCAGAACATCTACACCCAGATCCAAGTCCACCCGCTCCACCCGGAGGCCGGCGTCGAGATCCCGGAGATCGAGAACCGCGTCGGCAAGGGCGGCTTCAACTACCTCGCCGGCCTCGTCGGCAACGCCCAGATCGGCCCGATCTACCTCGGCACCCTCGGCACGCTGTCGATCGCGAGCGGGGTCATCGCCTTCGAGATCATCGGGCTCAACATGTGGGCCTCGGTGAACTGGGATCCGGTCCAGTTCGTCCGCCAGCTGCCCTGGCTCGCCCTCGAGCCGCCCCGACCGGAATACGGGCTCAAGATCCTGCCGCCGCTGGCCGAAGGCGGCTGGTGGCTGCTCGCCGGCTTCTTCCTCACCGCCTCGATCCTGCTGTGGTGGGTCCGGCTCTTCCGGCGCGCCCGGGCGCTGGGGATGGGCTACCACGTCCCCTGGGCGTTCGCCTCGGCGATCTGGCTCTATCTCGTGCTCGGCTTCATCCGGCCGATCCTGATGGGGAGCTGGAGCGAGGCGGTGCCGTTCGGGATCTTCCCGCATCTCGACTGGACCGCCGCGTTCTCGCTGCGCTACGGCAACCTGTTCTACAACCCGTTCCACATGCTCTCGATCGTCTTCCTGTACGGGTCGACGATGCTGTTCGCCATGCACGGCGCGACCATCCTGGCGGTGAGCCGCTACGGCGGCGAGCGCGAGATCGAGCAGATCGTCGATCGCGGCACCGCGACCGAGCGCGCCGCCCTGTTCTGGCGCTGGACCATGGGCTTCAACGCCACGATGGAATCGGTCCACCGCTGGCTGTGGTGGTTCGCCTTCCTGACGACGCTGACCGGCGGCATCGGCATCCTGCTCACCGGCACGGTCGTCGACAACTGGTACCTCTGGGCGGTCAAGCACGGCGTCGCGCCGCACTACCCGCAGATCTACGGCCCGGTGGTGGATCCGCTCGCGAATCCGGGAGGCACGCCATGAAGCTCGCGCTCCAAATCCTCGGCGTCGTGGTGGCGGTGCTGCTCACCGGCGCGATGTTCGGCACCGCGGGCTGGACCCGGCCCCCGGTCCGCTCCGAGCAGACGGGATTCCGCGGCACCGGCATGGTGCAGGTGCAGAATCCCCGCACGCTGGCGGTCAAGCTCGAGGAGAACGCCGCGCCGGCGCCCCAGGACCCGGTCCCGCCCGGCGGCGAGCCCGCGACCCAGGCCTACCAGAACGTGAAGGTGCTGACGGACCTCTCGACCGACCAGTTCAACCGCGTGATGGCCTCGATCACCGAGTGGGTGGCGCCCGAGCAGGGCTGCGCCTACTGCCACAACGTCGAGAACATGGCCGACGACAGCGTCTACGCGAAGACCGTGGCGCGCTCGATGCTCCGGATGGTCCGGCACATCAACGCCGACTGGCAGAACCACGTCGGGCAGACCGGCGTGACCTGCTACACCTGCCACCGCGGCAACCCGGTGCCGAAGGCGGTCTGGCACGACAATCCCGGACCGCCCCACGCCCTCGGCTTCGCGGCGCGCGACGGCGGCCAGAACCATCCCGCGCCCGAGGCCGGCCTGACCTCGCTCAACTACGACCCCTACAAGGACCTGCTCGGCAACAAGGACATCGACCAGAACGCCGTGCGGGTCGCCGCGAGGACGGCCCTGCCGACCAGCCCGTCGAAGTCGCTCCAGACCACGGAGAAGACCTACGCCCTGATGATCCACATGGCGGAGGGCTTAGGGGTCAACTGCACCTACTGCCACAACAGCCGCGCCTTCTCCTCCTGGGAGGAAAGCACCCCGAAGCGCGTCACCGCCTGGCACGGCATCCGGATGGTGCGCGACATCAACGGCAATTTCATCGAGCCCCTGACCCCGGTGCTGCCCGAGGCCCGCCTCGGGCCCGAGGGCGACCCGCCCAAGGCCAACTGCACCACCTGCCACCAGGGCCTGGCGAAGCCCCTCAACGGCGCCCAGATGCTCAAGGACTATCCCGAGCTCGCCGGTGGGCCGATGCCGAAAGCGCCGTGAGGCCGCATCGTCCGATCGTCGCCCGAGGAAGGCCCCGGTTCCGAGAGGAGCCGGGGCCTTCTCGCATCCAGGTCCTTCGATGACGGACAATCGATTGCCGGCGATCGAACCGTATTCCACCCGATGAAATCGGGATAATTTCTTTCTTTCTTCTCACGACGATTTGCCGCAGCCGCGGAATGCAGGGATCGAAGAGTTTCATCTGAAGCGTGCGACGGCATCCGCCGCCCGTGCGCCCGTCACTCTATGCCCCCCGGGGCGCGACAAGGAGGCAACGGCCATGGGCGATTCCGGCCTGATCTACATGCTCGCTTTCACGACCTTCGCGCTCGTGATCCTGTTCCTGATCTGGCAGCGCATGCGCGTCCAGCGCGCCAAGGAAACCGGCGAGCGCTCGAGCTTCACCGACCACCACGGCGGCCCGCCGCGGCCGCACCAGGGGGTGGACCCGCGATAGGCACGACCCCGCGGGGGGGCGACGCCCATCAATTCTTCCCCCCGCATCAGGACCGTCCGGGGACATCGCGAGGCATGGTCGCGTCGCCTGCTGCGCGCGGGCCGCATCGCCCGGAGGATTCCGGGCGCTGCACGAACGGGATAGCGGTCGGCGCTCCGTCGTCATGCAGCCGGCCGGCGCGCAGCCTCGGCGAGCTTCCCCGCCGGCTACGCGGCCTGCCCGATCCCGGCCTGCCCCGCGTGGGGCTTCTCATCCCCGTGGTGCTTCAGCGGACGGTTGCCCGAGAGGCGGCGCAGCAGCACGTAGAAGACCGGTGTCAGAAATAGCCCGAAGGCGGTGACGCCGATCATGCCGGAGAACACCGCGACGCCCATGGCGCGGCGCATCTCCGCGCCGGCCCCGGTAGCGGTGACGAGGGGCAGGACGCCCATGATGAAGGCCATCGAGGTCATGAGGATCGGGCGCAGCCGCAGGCGGCTCGCCTCGATGGCGGCAGCGAGCGGCGTGCGGCCGGCGAATTCCAGCTCGCGGGCGAATTCGACGATCAGGATGGCGTTCTTCGCCGAGAGGCCGACGAGCACGATCAGGCCGATCTGGGTGAAGACGTTGTTGTCGCCCGCCGAGAGCCAGACCCCGAACATCGCCGCCAGCAGCCCCATCGGCACGATCAGGAGGATCGCGAGCGGCAGGGCAAGGCTCTCGTACTGCGCGGCCAGAACCAGGAAGACGAGGAGCAGCGCGAGCGGAAAGACCCAGATTCCCGAATTGCCGGCGATGAACTCCTGATAGGTGAGGTCGGTCCACTCGAAGGCGAAACCCCGCGGCAGCGTCTCGGCGGCGATGCGGGCGGCGGCGGCCTGTGCCTGGCCCGACGAGACGCCGGGGGCGGCACCCGCGTTGATGTCGGCGGTGAGGAAGCCGTTGTAGCGCATCGCCCGCTCGGGCCCTGCGGTCTGGCGCACCCGCAGCAGGGTCGAGAGCGGGACCATCTCGCCCGATCCCGCCCTGACCTTCAGGAGTCCGACATCGTCCTGGCGGGCGCGGAAGGGGGCGTCGGCCTGGACCCGGACCGAGTAGGTGCGGCCGAACTTGTTGAAGTCGTTGACGTAGAGCGATCCGAGATAGATCTGCAGCGTGTCGAACACGTCGGTGACCGGGACACGGAGCTGGCGCGCCTTGGTCCGGTCGATCTCGGCGAAGAGCTGCGGCACGTTCATCTGGAAGCTGGAGAAGAGGCCGGCCAGCTCCGGCGCCTGCGCGGCCCGGGCGAGGAACGCCTTCGTGGCCTCGTTCAGCGCCTCGTAGCCGAGGCCGGCGCGGTCCTCGATCTGGAGCTTGAACCCCCCGATGGTGCCGAGCCCGTTGACCGGCGGGGGCGGGAACATCGCGATGAAGGCCTCGGGAATCGCCGCGTATTTGCGGTTGAGCGACTGCGCGATCGCCGCGCCGTTGAGCGAGGGGTCCTTGCGCTCCTCGAACGGCTTGAGGGTCGAGAACACGATCCCCGAATTCGACGAGTTGGTGAAGCCGTTGATCGACAGGCCCGGGAAGGCCACCGCGCTCTCGACGCCGGGCTCCTTCAAGGCGATCTCGCTCATCTTCCGGATCACCTCCTCGGTCCGGTCGAGGGTGGCGCCGTCGGGCAGCTGCGCGAAGCCGACGAGGTACTGCTTGTCCTGCCCCGGCACGAAGCCGCCGGGGATCTGGCGAAACAGCCCGACGGTGAGCCCGACGAGGACGAGGTAGAGCACCATCATCGCGCCCTTGCGCGAGACGACGGCGCCGACGCCGCGGCCGTAGCCGTCGGAGGCGCGCCCGAAGGCGCGGTTGAACCGGCGAAAGAACCAGCCGAGCAGGGTGTCGAGCGCCCGCGTCAGCCGGTCCTTCGGGGCGTGGTGGTCGCGCAGCAAGAGCGCCGAGAGGGCCGGCGACAGGGTCAGCGAGTTGATCGCCGAGATGACCGTCGAGATCGCGATGGTGAGGGCGAACTGCTTGTAGAACTGGCCGGTGAGCCCGCTGATGAAGGCGAGCGGCACGAAGACGGCCACCAGCACCAGCGCGATGGCGATGATCGGACCCGAGACCTCGCGCATCGCCTGGTAGCTGGCGTCCCGCGGCGACAGCCCGGCCTCGATGTTGCGTTCGACGTTCTCGACCACCACGATGGCGTCGTCGACTACGATGCCGATGGCGAGCACGAGGCCGAACAGGCTGAGCGCGTTGATCGAGAAGCCGAAGGCGTGCATCACCGCGAAGGTGCCGACGATCGAGACCGGCACGGCGAGGAGCGGGATGATCGAGGCCCGCCAGGTCTGCAGGAAGAGGATCACCACCAGGACCACGAGGGCGACCGCCTCGAGCAGCGTGTGGATCACCGCCTCGATCGAGGCGCGCACGAACTGCGTCGGGTCGTAGACGATCTGGTAGTCGACCCCCTCGGGCATCGTCCGCTTGATCTCCGCCATGGTCCGGCGGACCTCGTCGGAGATCCGGATCGCGTTCGAGCCGGGCGATTGCGAGATCGGCAGCGCCACCGCGGCCTTGTTGTCGAGGAGCGAGCGCAGCGCGTAGTCCGAGGCGCCGAGCTCGATGCGGGCGATGTCGCGAAGCCGCGTGATCTCGCCGTTCTCTCCCGTCTTGACCACGATGTCGCCGAACTGCTCCTCGTTCGCGAGGCGCCCCTCGGCGTTGAGCGAGAGCTGGAGGTCGAGGCCGGGCACCGCCGGCGAGGCGCCGATGATGCCGGCCGCCGCTTCCACGTTCTGGGCCTGGATCTCCCGCACCACGTCGCCCGCCGACAGGCCGTGCTCGGCGGTCTTCTGCGGGTCGAGCCAGATCCGCATCGCGTAGTCGCCGGACCCGAACAGCTGGACTTGGCCGACGCCGTCGAGGCGGGCCAGCCGATCCTTGATGTTGAGCACCGCGTAGTTGCGCAGGTACGTCATGTCGTAGCGCCCGTTCGGCGAGACAAGGTGGACCACCATCGTCAGGTCGGGCGAGGACTTCACCGTGACGATGCCGAGCTGGCGCACGATCGCCGGCAGGCGCGGCTCGGCCTGCGAGACCCGGTTCTGGACGAGCTGCTGGGCCTTGTCGGGGTCGGTGCCGAGCCGGAAGGTGACGGTCAGCGTCATGATGCCGTCCGTCGTCGCCTGGCTCGACATGTAGAGCATGCCCTCGACGCCGTTGATTTGCTCCTCGATCGGCGTCGCCACCGTCTCGGCGATCACCTTCGGGTTGGCCCCCGGGAAGGTCGCGCGCACCACCACGGAGGGCGGCACCACGTCGGGATACTCGGAGATCGGCATCGCCAGGAGCGCCAGCAGGCCGCCGATGAAGATGAGCACCGAGAGCACGCCCGCGAAGATCGGCCGGTCGATGAAGAACTTGGACAGGGTCATGGCGCCCTCCGGGGGCGGGGCAGCGGGCCAGGGAGAAGACGGCAGGGCAGCAGACGGAAACGGGCAGACGGCCGGGGAGCGGGAAGGCACGGGGGATCCGCGCGGCCGCTCGGGAGCCGCCGCCGGGTGTCCGCGCCGGACGGTGGATCGGGTCGGGGGTGCCGGGGTCGTCAGCGCTCGGCGAGGCGGCGCGTCTCGGGGGCGCCGCGCGCGCCCATCGTCACCGGCTCGGGGCTGAGCAGCGTGCCGGGGCGGATCCGCTGCAGGCCGTTGACGACGATGCGCTCGCCGCCCGACAGGCCCGACGTCACGACCCGCAGGCCGTCGACCGCGCGGCCGAGGGTGATCGCCCGGAACGCGGCGCGGTCGTCCGCCCCGACGACGAGCACGAACTTCTTGTCCTGGTCGGTGCCGACCGCCCGCTCGTCGACGAGGAGCAGCCGCTCGGGCGCGGGTCGGCCGAGCCGCATCCGCGCGAACTGCCCCGGGATGAGCCGGCCGTCGCCGTTGGCGAAGCTGGCGCGCACCCGGACCGTCCCGCTGCGCGCATCGACCTTGTTGTCGATGAATTGCAGGTGCCCGCGGGCGGGCGCTCCCTCGGCGGTGGTCATCTCGACCGGGATGGCGTCGAGCCGGCCGCGCCCGCCCGCCGGGCCGGCGATCGAGGCGAGCGCCTGGAGCACCACCGTCTCGTCGGCGTCGAAGCTCGCATGGATCGGATCGACCGAGACCAGGGTGGTGAGCACCGCCGCCCCCGCGCCAGCGGTGACGAGGTTGCCGGGCGTGACCTCGCGGCGCCCGACGCGCCCGGCCACCGCCGCCCGGATCTCGGTGTAGCCGAGGTTCAGCCTGGCCGACGCCAGCGCCGCCTTGGCGGCGTCCAGGCTCGCCTTCGCCTCCTTGGCGGCGTTGGCGCGCACGTCGAGGTCGCGGGCGGTGACGATCTGCTGGTCGGAGAGCCGGCGCCCGCGTTCGAGGTCGCTCACCGTCAGGGCGACCCGGGCCTCGGCCCCCGCCACCTGGGCCTCCAGGCGCTGGACCTCCGCCGCATAGGGCGCCGGGTCGATGGTCACCAGGAGGTCGCCGGCCTCGACGAGTTCCCCTTCGGCGAAGTGCGTCGCCTGGACCGCCCCGCCGACGCGGGCCCGGACGTCGACGCGCTCGACCGCCTCGAGGCGACCGGAGAAATCGTCCCACAGCACCACGTCGCGCGGGGTGATCGCGGCGACCGGGGCGGGCACCGCGGCCTCGGTCGGCGGCGTCGCCGCGATGGCAGCGTTCCCCCGGGTGAAGGACGGCGCGAGGAAGGGATAGGAGGCCCCGGCCAGCAGGGCGAGGACGAGGCCGATCCCGGCGCTGCGCCGGACGAGGAATTGGCCTAGGGATGGGGCGCGAGATGGGTTCACGACCGGCTCCGATATCTGTATCGTACGATACGCATGTCGGTGTCGACGCGGCCCGTCAAGATACTTATCTACCACTCGATACAAAAATGGGAGTCGGCAGGCGATGGCGATGGGACGGCCCCGGTCGTTCGACACGGACAAGGCCCTCGACGAGGCGATGGAGGTGTTCTGGCGCCACGGCTACGACGGCGCCAGCCTCGCCATGCTGACGAAGGCGATGGGCATCAAGCCGCCGAGCCTCTACGCGGCCTTCGGCAGCAAGGAGGGGCTGCTCAAGGCGGCGCTCGACCGCTACGCCGAGCGGCGCTCCACGCACATGCGCTACGTGCTGGCCGGCGCCACCGCCCGCGAGGTGGCCGAGCGGTTCCTGACCAGCATCGCCGAGAGCCACACCGATCCGGCCAACCCCCCCGGCTGCCTGCTGGTCCAGGGCGGGCTCGCCTGCGGCGAGGGCTCGGAGAACATTCCGTTCGAGCTCGCCTCCCGGCGTGCCCAGTCCGAGACCGAGCTGCGCGAGCGCTTCGCCGCGGCTCAGCGCGACGGCGACCTCGGTGCGTCCGCCGACCCGGCGGCGTTGGCGCGCTTTCTCTCGACGGTCGCCTCGGGCATGGGCGTGCTCGCATCCTCGGGCGCCGACCGGGAGGCCCTGCGGGATGTCGCGCGGGTGTCGCTCGGCGCCTTTCCGGGGCCGGACGCGGCACGCTAGTCCTGCCCCCCGTCGGGCCGGCCGTCATCGACTGCGCTGCCGAGACGGCGATTGCCCGGGTTCCCGCCGATCGCGGCGTGGGCTGATCGTGCTGAGAGGAACGGCGCGGGTTTCCCTCTCCCGCGCGGGCCCGGCGTATTCATGTAAACTCGCTCCGGGCGCCTCCGAACCGCGTCGGTTGTCTCGGAGGCGGATTGTCTCAGGGCGGCCGGCCGAGGCCTGCCCGACCCGCGGCACCGTCACCGAGCGCTTGTTTCACCTCCCGCCCCGCGCAGGATCAGCCGGCTGCCCCGGACCTCGTAGGAGGCGAGGCGCTCCAAGAAGCTCATTCCGAGCAGGTTGACGCTCAGGGCCCCCGGGCGGGTGACCAGGGCGGAGACGCGGGTCTCGCCGATCGGGCCGACCGCCACCGTGTCGAGCATCACCGGGGCGGCGGCGGTGCGACCGTTGGCGGTCTGGACCTGGACCCGGAAGGCGGAGGGGGCCGGGTGGAGGCCGAGCGCCGCGGCGGTCTCGGCGGTGAGCACGACGGCGCTGGCGCCGGTATCGAACACGAAGGCATGACGCCGCCCGTTCACCGCCGCCTGGACGGTGAAGCCGCCGTCGACCCGGCGGGCGATCGTCACCTCGCGGCCGGCGCCGGGCACCGGCTGGCCCGGGTCCATCTCGCCGAGGGTACGGAAGGCGAGGTCGCGGGCCTGGTCGCGGTAGACGTAGAGGGAGGCGAGCCCGGTGCCGACGACGCCCCAGACCAGGAGGGCGAGGACGCCCTCGCCGAAGCCGGTCCGGAACCGGTTCCCGACGCCGTTGAGGATGAGCAGCGCGGCGGCGAAGCCGCCCGCGAGCCCGGCCGCCTCGTCCGGGCGCAGGCCCGCGATCGCGCGGCCGCCGACGGCGTTGAGCGCGTAGGCGCAGGCGAGCAGCAGGAGCCCGATGCCGACCGCGCCCGGCACCGGTCAGGCGACCACGGGGGCCGGGGAGGGCGCCGGCTCGAGGTCGGGATAGGCCGCGGCGAGCCGGGCCGGCAGTCCCGCCATGATGCGCAGCCGCTCCGGCTCGGCGAGAGCGCCCCAGGCGGCGATCTCGTCGCCGGTGCGGCCGCAGCCCTCGCACAGGCCGGTGACGGGATCGAGGACGCAGAGGCGGATGCAGGGGGAGGAGGCGGGCATCAGGCGGGAACCGCGATCACGAGGGCGAGGAGGGCGGCGATCTCGGCGGTCTGCTGGCACGCCCCGATGACGTCGCCGGTCTGGCCGCCGACGAGGCGCGCGGCCATCCGCGACAGGGTCCAGGCGGCAACGAAGGCCAGGAGACCGGCGAGCGCGAGGCCGAGCCAGGGCAGGCCGAGGAGGCCGGCCGCGATCAGCACCGCGAGGCAGAGCGCCCAGGCGGTGGCATGGGTGGCGCCGCTCGGCCGGCCGACCGCGTGGGCGGCGCCGTCCGGCCGGGCCGGCGGCAGGCGGCAGAGCGGCCACAGGGCGGCGGTGCGCGAGAGCGCCGCGACCGCCAGCAGGGCGACCGCGACGCGCCAGCCGATCCGGTCGGCGAGCGTCGCCAGCGCGCCGATGCGCAGGGCACAGGACAGGACCAGGGCTGCGGCCCCGTAGGCGCCGATGCGGCTGTCGCGCATGATCTCGAGGCGCCGCGCCACCGTCAGCCCGCCCCCGAACCCGTCGGCCACGTCGGCGAGCCCGTCCTCGTGCAGGGCCCCGGTGACCAGGGTGGAGACGGTCAGCGCCAGGGTCGCGGCGAGGAACGGCCCGAGGCCGAGGGCGAGCCCGGCGGCGAGCGCGACCGCCCCCGGCAGGCCGATCACCAGGCCGGCGAGCGGCAGCATCCGCGGCACGATGCGGAAGTCGGGGGCGGCGTGCCGGTCGGTCTCGCCCGGCAGTGCCGGGACCGGCAGGCGGCTGTAGAAGCGCAGGCAGGCGGCGAGGTCGCGCAGCGGCGGCCACGGGCCGGAATGCGGCGGCGGCGGCTCGAACTCGTCGTCGGCCTCGCCCGGCCCCGCTCTCACGCCCGTCGCCATCGCACCACGCATCCCGACGCCCGAGGGCGATCCGTATGCCGGATTCGCGCCCACGCGGCATTTTGCTGTATCTGCTCGGCCCACGAAAGCCCACCGGGCGGGGAAGCCCCGCCCCGGCGGGGGAAACCCCCGCGGAGCGAGAGAGTCCATGACTGCCGACACGACCGACGCCGCCCCGTTCGACGACATCCGCCGCCTGATCGCCACCATGCCGGGACCGGACGAATCCGCCGCCGCCGAGGTCTCGGCCCGCGATTCCGTTCTGACCAAGCCCCCGGGCAGCCTCGGCCGGCTCGAGTTCCTGGCCGCCTGGATGGCGGCCTGGCAGGGCAAGGCGCCCCCGACCCTCGACCGGCCGCTGGTCTGCGTCTTCGCCGGCAGCCACGGCGTGGCGGCCCGCGGCGTCTCGGCCTACCCGTCCGCGGTCAACCGCCAGATGCTCGACAACTTCGCGGCCGGCGGCGCGGCGATCAACCAGATCTGCGGCGCCTACGGCCTCGGCTTCAAGGTGTTCGACCTCGCCATCGACATGCCGACCGGCGACATCACCACCGAGCCGGCGATGACCGAGAAGGCCTGCGTCGCCACGATGGCGTTCGGCATGGAGGCGGTGGCGGCGGGCACCGACGGGCTCGGCGTCGGCGAGATGGGCATCGGCAACACCACGGTCGCGGCCGCGATCTATGCCGCGCTGTTCGGCGGCGAGCCGGCCTCCTGGGTCGGCCGCGGCACCGGCGTGGACCAGGCGGGGCACGCCCGCAAGGTCGCGGCGGTCGAGGCGGCGCTCGCCTGCCATCAGGGCCATCTCGACGATCCGCTCGCCGTGATGGCCCGCCTCGGCGGGCGCGAGATCGCCGCCATGGCGGGCGCGATCCTGGCCGCGCGGCTCCAGCGGGTGCCGGTGGTGATCGACGGCTACGTCTCGACCGCGGCGGCGGCGCTCCTCCATGCGGTCGATCCCCGCGCCCTCGACCACTGCCTGGCCGGCCACGTCTCGGCTGAGGGCAACCACGCCGCGGTGCTGGAACGCCTCGGCCTGCGCCCGCTCCTCGACCTCGGCCTTCGCCTCGGCGAGGGCAGCGGCGCCGCCCTGGCGCTCGGGCTCGTCAAGGCGGCGGTGGCCTGCCACCGCGAGATGGCGACCTTCGAGCAGGCCGGCGTGTCGGGCCCGGTGGCCTAGGAGCCGGGAAGACCGGTCACGGGCCCGACCTGGCCGGAGGAGCGTGCTCCCCGGCCCGGTTCGCCACCCGGATCTGCCACAGGCACAGGAGCGGCGTGACCACGAGCTCCATGCCGAGCGCGGCCAGCATGGTGAGCGACGGCACCCCGGTGAGCCACAGCCCGAGCAGCCGGGCGAGGCCGCCGAGCGCCACCACCATGGTCAGGAAGCGGAACAGCGAGGTCCGGCTCTCGATCGCCGGAATCGTCGACCAGAACAACAGGCCGATCCCGAGGAGCAGGCCCGACAGGTAGCGCAGGTGGCTGTCGGTCGAGATGTCGACGCTGCCACCGCCGAGGCCGGCCTGGCCGAACAGCACCCCGTAAAGCCCGCCCAGCACCGGCACGAGCCCGGCCACCGCCACCACGCGCTGGAGCGCGCGCTTCTCCGCCTCGAAGGTCATCCGTACAGCCCCGCTCTCTGCCCGGTGGACAATCCGCCGAACGACGTGCGGTTCACCAGTGGTGCAGCACCACGGCGTCGGCGAGGCAGGCCGGTTTGTCGCCGCCCTCGATCTCCACGGTCACGCCGTAGGTGGTGCGCAGGCCGCGCGGCGGCACGTCGAGGGCGGCGGCCACCCGCACCCGGCCGCGCAGGCGCGAGCCCACCACCACGGGAGCGGGGAAGCGAACCCGGTCGAGGCCGTAATTCAGGCTGAGCCGCAACCCGTCGAGGCGGCGCACCCCGGCGATGAAGCGCGGCACCAGCGACAGGGTCAGGTAGCCGTGCGCCACCGTGGCGCCGTAGGGCGATTCCCGCGCCGCCCGCTCCGGGTCGACGTGGATCCACTGGTGGTCGCCCGTCGCCTCGGCGAAGCGGTCGATCGTCGCCTGGTCGACGGTGATCCACTCGCCGATCCCGATCTCCTGCCCGATCGCCGCCTTCAGGGCCTCCGGCCCGTCGAAGATGTTCATGCGTCCCTCCCGTTTCGGCCATCCTAGGCCGCGCGGTGGGTCGCGGCCACGCTCGATCGGGGATCGCCCTGCTCGCGCAGGTTCTGGGGCTGGGGAAGGGTGCTGCAACGCGGGGACCGAGCCCCGGGGGGCATTCAGGCGCTTATCGCGGGAACGCCGATATCGTGACCGGTGGCGATACAGGAAACCGGCGGATGCCGGGTGTCCGAGCGACGCCGGTCGCTCACCCGAGCCGCCAGTCGATCGGCTCCAGCCCCTTCTCCTGCAGCCAGGCATTGGCCTGTCCGAACGGCCGGCTGCCGCGGAAATCCGCCTTGCGGTTGAGGGGGGACGGGTGGCCGGCCTCCAGCACCAGGTGCTTCTTGCCGTCGATCAGGGCGGCGCGCTGGCGGGCCGGCGCGCCCCACAGCAGGAAGGCGACCGCCGGGCGCGTCCTCGAGACCGCCTCGACCGCCTGGTCGGTGAGGGCCGACCAGCCGAGCTTCATGTGCGCGCCGGACTTGCCCGCCTCGACGGTCAGCGCGGCGTTGAGCAAGAGCACGCCCTGGCGCGCCCAGCCCGAGAGGTCGCCGGAGGCCGGGACCGGGGCGCCGGTCTCCTCCGCCATCTCGGCGAGGATCACCTTGAGCGAGGCCGGCAGCCGGCGCCCGCCGACATACGAGAAGGCGAGTCCGTGGGCGTCGCCCGGGGTCGGGTAGGGGTCCTGGCCGAGGATCACCGCCCGCACGTCGTCGAGCGGCGTCAGCGCGAGCGCGTTGAAGATATTCTCCGGCGCCGGCAGCACCCGGGCACCGGCTTCGCGCCGGGCATCGACCGCCTCCGCCACCCGCTCGGCGCTGCCGTCCTCGAAGAACGGCAGGGCGAGCCAGGGCGAGCCGGAAGCGCGGAAGCGGGCGAGCGCGCCCGCGACGGAATCGTCTGTCGGCATCGGACCTCGAGGATCAGCGGATCGTCAGGCGCCCGGTACGGATGGTCAGGGGCGCGTTGGCCTGGATGTAGGACATCACCACGTTGGCGACGAGCGTGCCGTCGTTGGTGCCGACCAGGGTCTCGCCCTGGGCCAGCATGCCGTAATCGTTGCCGCCGCCGAGCATGAAGTTGTTGGCCGCCACCAGGTAGGTCCGGGCGGGGTCGAGCGGCGCCTCGCCGACCGTGACCGCGACAACGCGCTGGCCCACCGGGCGCATCGGATCGACCGTGACGGCGATCCCCGAGACCTGCGGAAACCGCCCGGAGGGGCGTCCGATCTCGGAAAAGCCGTTCTCGAGGGCGGCGCGCAGGATGTCCCCGCTGATCCGCACCAGCACCGACGTGTTGCCGAAGGGCAGCTCGGTCCGGACGTCGCGGCGCGTCAGCTCGGTGCCGGCCGGGTAGAGTCGGTTGCCGCGGATGCCGCCGCCATTCATCAGGCCGATCTCGGCGCCCGCGGCGTGGCGCAGGGCGTCGGCCACGAGGTCGCCGAAGGCGCTCTCGCCCTGGCGCACCGCGCCGGTGCGGGTGTCGAGGGCATCGGTCACCCGGCCGAGCGGCTGGTCGAGCTCGCGCGACAGCTCGCCTTCGAGGCGTGCCACCACCGCCTGGACCTCGGGATCGGGCTCGATCTCGGCGGTGTCGTGGATGCGGAAGGCGGCGCTCCAGGTCAGCGCCTTGCCGCTTCCCTCCGCCTTGACGTCGATGGCGGTGACGTACTCGGCGTCGTGCCCGGATTCGGCGAAGGCGGTGCGGTCGTCGTAGCGCAGCGCCAGGTCGTGGTCGTGGCCCGACAGCACGATGTCGGCGTGGCGGCTCGCCACCAGGGCCTCGTCGGTCGCCCGGTCGGTGTGGCAGACCGCCAGCACCATCTCGGCCCCGGCCGACCGGAGCGCCGTGGCCTCGCGGGCGAGCGTCGCGACGGCGGGACCGAAGGTCCAGTCGCCGGATTGCGACTTCGCCTCGGTTTCCGGAAGGGCGATGCCGACCACCCCGAGCTTGATGCCGCCGAGGGTCAGGATGGTCGATTCGCTCGTGCCCGGCACCGGCGTGCCGTCGGCCCGGCGCAGGTTGGCGGCAAAGACCGGAAAGGCCGCCTCCCGCATCCGCTCCAGGTAGACCGCCTGCCCGAAATCGAACTCGTGGTTGCCCGGCACGAACACGTCCGGCCGGATCAGGTTGGTGAGCGTGATGATGTGCCGCCCCTGGTCGATGCCCGACAGGAGCGAGGGCGAGAGCGTGTCGCCGGCATGGCAGACCAGGACCGGCCGGCCCCGCGCGCGCTCGGCCTTCACCACCGCGGCGAGCTTCGGAAAGCCGCCGCGTCCGTCCACCGCTCCCATCCGGTAGATGTCGTTGACGAGGACCAGGGTGAAGTCGGTGTCGGGGGCCCGCGCGGCGGCCGGGGTCGCGCCGGCCAGCCCGGCGAGGCCGGCCCCGAGTCCGAGGGCGAGGGTCTGGCGGCGGCTGGGCGAGGTCATGCGGGGCTCCGGCAGCGGGGGACCGGCAGTGTCGCACGGGCATTCCGACGGTTGGATGTCCCGCAGCGGCGCAACGCCGGGTTTTCCCGCGCCGATCCGGCCCGGTGCAGCGTCGCGAGACGTTGGTTCGCGCGGCCTTTGCGCTATGTAATCGCCACCCGACGCGCAGACAGACGAGCCCGGACGCGCCATCCTGCCGGGCCGCAGCACAGACCGGACGATCATGAACGAGGTGACCCCGAACGCCACGCTCGCCCGCGGCGCCACTCCCGTCGGCCCGGCCGGTGCGGGTTCCGCCGGCCAGGCCGGAGCGCTGCCCGCCGGCCATCCGGCGGTGCGCTGGGGCCGGATCGGCGTGCTCCTGATGAATCTCGGCACGCCCGAGGGCACCAGCTACTGGCCGATGCGCCGCTACCTCAAGGAGTTCCTGTCCGACCGCCGCGTCATCGAGGTGCCGCGCGCGGTCTGGTGGCCGCTCCTCAACCTCGTCATCCTGACCAAGCGCCCGGGCCCGAAGGGGCGCGACTACGCCTCGGTCTGGAACAACGAGCGCGACGAGGGCCCGCTCAAGACCATCACCCGCGGCCAGGCCGAGAAGCTGCAGGCGGCGATGGGCGATAAGGTCGTGGTCGACTGGGCGATGCGCTACGGCAAGCCCGAGGTCGACCAGCGCATCCAGGCACTCCTCGACCAGGGCTGCGACCGCATCCTCCTGGTGCCGCTCTACCCGCAATACGCCGCCGCGACCTCGGCCACGGCCTGCGACCAGGCCTTTCGCGCGCTGATGAAGATGCGCTGGCAGCCGACCGTGCGGGTCTCGCCGCCCTACCACGACGACCCGGTCTACATCGACGCCGTGGCGAGCGCGATCCGCCGCGACCTCGCCGCCCTCGACTTCGAGCCCGAGGTCATCCTGACCTCGTTCCACGGCGTGCCGAAATCGTACCTGATGAAGGGCGATCCCTATCATTGCCAGTGCGTGAAGACCGGCCGGCTGATCCGCGAGGCGCTCGGCTACTCGCCGGAGCGGATGCGGACGACTTTCCAGTCGCGCTTCGGCAACGAGGAATGGCTGAAGCCCTACACCGACGAGACCGTGAAGGAGCTGGCGGCGCAGGGCGTGAAGCGCCTCGCCATCGTGGCGCCCGGCTTCACCGCCGACTGCCTCGAGACGCTCGAAGAGCTCGACGGCGAGAACCGGCACTATTTCGAGGATGGCGGCGGTACCCACTTCGCCTACCTGCCCTGCCTCAACGACGGAGCGGAGGGCATGCGGGTGATCGAGCACGTCGTCGCCCGCGAGCTGAAGGGCTGGCTCGACTGAGCGGTGGACGAGCCGCCGCGTCCGTCGCGGCGGCTCCGCACCGGGGCTAAGCTCGGGCATGTCCGTCGCCCCCTTCCTCCTCGGCACCCTGCCGACCCCGATCGGCACGATGCTGCTGGTCTTCGACGAGGCCTCGCATCTGCGCGCCCTCGACTGGTCGGACCACGAGGCGCGGATGCGCCGCCTGCTGCGGCTGAATTACGGCACCACCTTCGCCCTGCGGGACGCCGCCTTGCCGCCGGCCATCCACGATCCGCTCGCAGCCTATTTCGCCGGCGATCTCGGCGCCATCGACGGGATGACGGTCCACCACAACGGCACCGCCTTCCAGCGCGAGGTCTGGGCCGCGCTTCGAACGATCCCGGTCGGCACCACGATGAGCTACGGCGCCCTCGCGCAGCAGCTCGGCCGCGACAAGGCGGTGCGGGCGGTCGGGCTCGCCAACGGCGCCAACCCGGTCGGTCTCGTGGTACCGTGCCACCGGGTGATCGGCGCGAACGCGACGCTCACGGGCTATGGCGGCGGGCTGCACCGCAAGCAGTGGCTGCTCGCCCACGAGGGCGTGACGCTCGGCGGGCGGCAGGGGAGGCTGGATCTGGGGTGAGGTGGTTTCGTTCTCGACTTGCCGTACGATAAGTTTACGGTCTCCCTGAACTGCGATCAACTCGGACAGGATGCGAATTGTGTGCATCCTATACGTCCCACCCACGACCTCATCCTGAGGTGCTGCTGCTTGCAGCAGCCTCGAAGGAGGGCTCCAGGGATCGCGGCGATATCTGGAGCCCTCCTTCGAGGTCAGTCCATCATCGATGGACTGACACCTCAGGATGAGGTCGAGAATGGGAAGGGTTTTGGATCAGCAGATTGGTCACAAGCGGCCCCTCGAGGTTACCATGCAGCGACTGACCGGAAAGATCTGCCTCGTGACCGGCGGCGCCCGCGGCATCGGGCGCGCCATCGCGGCCCGCTTCCGGCAGGAGGGCGGCGAGGTCGTCGTCACCGACATCGAGGAGGCGAGCGGTACCGCGACCGCCGCCGAGATCGGCGCACGGTTCATCCGCCTGGACGTCGCCCGGGAGGAGGATTGGCTGCACCTGGCCGAGGCCATCCCGGTCGCCGACGTGGTCGTCAACAATGCCGGCATCACCGGCTTCGAGACCAGCCCGGTGGCCCACGATCCCGAGCATGCGAGCCTGGACGACTGGCAGGCGGTCCATCCCGTCAACCTCGACGGCACCTTCCTCGGCTGCCGCTACGCGATCCGGGCGATGAAGGCGCGGGGGCGAGGCTCGATCATCAACGTCTCGTCGCGCTCAGGCCTCGTCGGCATCCCGGCGGCGGCCGCCTACGCCTCGTCCAAGGCCGCGATCCGCAACCACACCAAGACGGTGGCGCTCTACTGCGCCCAGCAGGGCTGGGCGATCCGCTGCAACTCCCTCCACCCGGCCGCGATCCTGACCCCGATCTGGGAGCCGATGCTGGGAGAGGGCCCCGACCGCGAGGCGCGGATGGCCGCCCTCGTCGCCGACACCCCGCTCAAGCGCTTCGGCACCCCGGAGGAGGTCGCGGCGGTGGCGGCGATGCTGGCCTCGGACGAAGCCGCTTACATGACGGGGGCGGAGATCAACCTGGACGGCGGGTTGCTGGCGGGATCGGCGGCGAGCCCGGGGTGATCTCATCCGCTCCGCTCGCCGTCCTCCTCGGCAGAGAGGCCATTGCATCTCCACATCTCGATCTGGCTGACCGCACTCGTTGCAGGGCGCGCACCTCCCCTCCGCCTCGTGGGCTAGCAAGTTCATACATCTCGGTTTGAGCGCTTTCCCCTCAAAGGTAGCGCGCCTCTCCTCCCCGGGCGATCTCAGGCTTGCCCGAGATCGCTCAAGCTTGTGGGGGGAGCCGGAGGTGGGGGTGGTGCCGGAGAGATCTCGGCGGTGCCTCCTGCACCGCCCCCACCCCTGGCCCCTCCCCACAAGGGGGAGGGGAGGCGCGCTAACTGCCAATGAGTTGGCATTCAGAGGAGAAGTGTGAATCTGCAAGCCTGCAGAGGGTGGCGAGCAGAGGGCCCACAGTCGCCACTCGCTCATCGCCCCTCTGACAGCCGCGATTCCGGTGCTGAGGCACCGAGCACGCAAGTCCGGACGCGACGGAGGCCGCCCCAACGGAAAAGGGGCCGCCTTGCGGCGACCCCCTCCCGTCTTTCGAAGACTGGTCGGCTTGGACTTAGAAGTCCATGCCGCCCATGCCGCCGCCCGGCATCGCCGGAGCAGCGCTCTCCTTCTTGGGGGCGTCGGCGACCATCGCCTCGGTCGTCACCAGCAGGCCGGCCACCGAAGCGGCGTCCTGCAGGGCGGTGCGCACGACCTTGGCCGGGTCGACGATGCCGGCCTGGATCATGTCGACGTACTCTTCGGTCTGGGCGTTGAAGCCGTAGGTCTCAGAGTCGGCCTTGTCGGTGATCTTTCCGACCACGATCGAGCCCTCGACACCGGCGTTGCCGGCGATCTGGCGGATCGGGGCCTCAAGGGCCTTCAGCACGATCTTGATGCCGGCCTGGACGTCGGCGTTGTCGCTCGTCAGAGCGGCCACGGCCTTCTTGGCGCGCAGGAGCGCGGTGCCGCCGCCGGGAACGATGCCTTCCTCGACCGCCGCGCGGGTGGCGTGGAGGGCGTCGTCGACGCGGTCCTTCTTCTCCTTGACCTCGACCTCGGTCGCGCCGCCGACACGGATCACCGCGACGCCGCCCGCGAGCTTGGCCAGACGCTCCTGGAGCTTCTCGCGGTCGTAGTCCGAGGTGGTCTCCTCGATCTGCGCCTTGATCTGCTGGACGCGGGCCTCGATGTCCGACTTCTCGCCGGCGCCGTCGATGATCGTGGTGTTCTCCTTCTCGATGCGGACGCGCTTGGCGCGGCCGAGCATCGGGAGGGTCACGTTCTCGAGCTTGATGCCGAGGTCCTCGGCGATCATCTGACCCTGGGTCAGGATCGCGATGTCCTCGAGCATGGCCTTGCGACGGTCACCGAAGCCCGGCGCCTTCACGGCCGCGACCTTCAGGCCGCCGCGCAGCTTGTTGACGACGAGGGTGGCGAGCGCCTCGCCCTCGATGTCCTCGGCGACGATCAGCAGCGGCTTGCCGGTCTGGACGACGGCCTCGAGCACCGGCAGCATCGCCTGGAGCGACGACAGCTTCTTCTCGTGGATGAGGATGTAGGGATCCTCGAGCTCGGCGATCATCTTCTCCGCATTCGTGATGAAGTACGGGGAGAGGTAGCCGCGGTCGAACTGCATGCCCTCGACGACGTCGAGCTCGGTCTCGGCGGTCTTCGCCTCCTCGACCGTGATGACGCCCTCGTTGCCGACCTTCTGCATGGCATGGGCGATCATCTCGCCGATGTCCTTGTCGCCGTTGGCCGAGATCGTGCCGACCTGGGCGATCTCCTCCGAGGCCGACACCTTCTTGGCGCGGCTCTGGATGTCCTTCACGGCGGCCTGGGTGGCGAGGTCGATGCCGCGCTTCAGGTCCATCGGGTTCATGCCGGCGGCGACGTACTTGGCGCCCTCGCGGACGATCGCCTGGGCCAGCACGGTCGCGGTGGTGGTGCCGTCACCCGCGATGTCGTTGGTCTTCGAGGCCACTTCGCGCACCATCTGGGCGCCCATGTTCTCGAACTTGTCGGCGAGCTCGATCTCCTTGGCGACGGTCACGCCGTCCTTGGTGATCCGGGGAGCGCCGAAGCTCTTCTCGATCACGACGTTGCGGCCCTTGGGGCCGAGCGTGACCTTCACGGCATCCGCCAGGATGTCGACGCCGCGCAGCATCTTCTCGCGGGCGTCGGAGGCGAAACGAACGTCTTTCGCTGCCATGGTGATTCCTCACTGTCGATCGGTGTTTCGGGAAAAACCCTCCGGCGTCGGCTTCCCGTGCGGGGCGCCGCCGTCAGGCTTCAGGGCATCTCAGGGGAGTGGGCTTACGCCAGCACGCCCATGATGTCGGACTCCTTCATGATGAGGAGGTCCTTGCCGTCGATCTTGACCTCGGTGCCCGACCACTTGCCGAACAGGACGCGGTCGCCGGCCTTGACGTCGAGCGGGTTCAGCTTGCCGGACTCGTCGCGGGCGCCGGGGCCGACGGCGACGATCTCGCCCTCTTGCGGCTTCTCCTTGGCGGAGTCCGGGATGATGATGCCGCCCTTGGTCTTCTCCTCGCTCTCGATGCGACGGACGACGACACGGTCGTGCAGCGGACGGAATTGCATGTGCTGCCCTCTTGCTTCGCAGAACGCATTGCGGTTGGTGCTGGCGCCGAAGCCGCCTCCCAACCGGGGCATTAGCACTCCCATCAGGTGAGTGCTAAGGCTGGCGTGGAGATAATCGGGCCGCGCGGACGAGTCAAGGCGCTGGCCTGTGGCACGCACGGCACAATCGGGCGGCTCGGGACAGCCGAATCCGCCCATCAGGAGCCCATCCGGTCATGATCACGCTGCACGGCCCGGAGGGCGTCGTCGCCGAGGGCCAGGCCTGCGCGGCGCGGCCCCTGCCGCCCCACGGCACCTGGCTCGACCTCGAGGATCCGAGCGAGGCCGAGACCGCCCTGGCCGAGACGGTGACCGGGCTCACGGTCCCGTCCCGCTCCGCACTCAGCGAGGTGCAGAACTCTCGCCGCCTCAACCGGCGCCGGGACGCCTTCTATCTCAGCACCCCGATGGTGTCGTTCCGGGACGACGACCTGAGCCTGCGCCCCCTCGGCTTCGTGCTGACGCCCGAGCGGCTGCTCACCGTGCGGTTCCAGCCGCTCGCCGCCTTCGATACCGTGAAGGCGCGCCAGGCCGAGCGCGACGGGCCGGCCTCCAGCGTCGAGACGTTCCTGGCGCTCGTCGAGGAGCTGATCGACCGGATGGCCGACAGCCTCGAGACGATGAGCGACGAGCTCGATTCGCTCTCGACCCGGATCTTCACCTTCGACACCAGCGCCAACGGCCATGGCCGGCGCGAGGGAGCGGCCCCGAAGCGACGCGACCTCGCCCTGCGGCGCCTGCTGCGCGCCATCGGCCGGCGCGGCAAGGCGCTCGCGAAGCTGCGCGCCTCGCTGCTCGGGCTCGGCCGCATCCTGCCCTACATCGCCGGCGAGGCCGAGACCTGGCTCAAGGCCGAGGAGAAGGCCCGGTTCGAGAGCCTGCGCCTCGACGTCGCCTCGCTGGACGAGTTCGAGACGCGTCTCTCCGAGACGGTGCAGTTCCTGCTCGACGCCACCCTCGGCCTCATCAACATGGAGCAGAATAACACCTTCCGGGTGCTTACCGTGGTCTCGGTGATCGGCATCCCGCCGACCCTGATGGCGTCCGTGTACGGCATGAACTTCAAGCACATGCCGGAGCTCGACTGGACCTTCGGCTACCCGTTCGGGCTCGCGGTGATCGTCGCGAGCGCCTTGGTGCCCGCGGTCTACTTCAAGCTGAAGGGCTGGTTCTGACGCCCGCTCACCGCTTGGCCGCGAGCGCCGAGCCCGCGAGGATCAGCCCGGCGCCGGCGAGCGTCGCCACGCCCGGCACCTCCCCGAAGGCGAAGTAGCCGAGGCCGATCGCCCACAGTAGCGCGGTGTATTCCATCGCGGCGAGCCGCGAGGCCTCGGCCTGCGCGTAGGCGCGGCTGAGCACCAGGTGGCCGGCGACGCCGAGCAGGCCGACGAGGACGAGAAGCGCCCAGTCCGGGGCGGCGACCGGCGTCCAAGTCCAGGCGGCGGGCGCGGCCAGCATCGCGGCGGGCCCGGCATTCTGGATCGCCACGATGGTCACCACCGGGTCGTGCCGGGCGCGGGCGCGCAGCAGCACCATCGAGAGCGCGTAGGTCAGCGCCGAGGCGAGGATCGCGGCGATGCCCCAGGCCGAGCCGGCGCCGCGTTGCGCGCCTTCCGCCCCGACCTGCCCCGCCACCACGATCCCGACCCCGAGGAAGCCGACGACGAGCCCGGCCCAGACCGGCGGCCGCACCCGCTCGCGCAGGAGGAGCGCGGCGAACAGCGCGATGAAGATCGGGCTCAGGAACGAGAGCGCCAGCGCCTCGGCCAGCGGCAGCACCGAGAGGCCGTGGAAGAAGCAGAGCGCCGTCGCGACCACCAGCACGGCTCGCAGCCCGTTGGTGCGCCAGGTCTCGGCCGAGGGCCAGCCGGGACGCAGGGCACCGAGCACGCCCGCCATCACGACGGTGCCGACGAGGTAGCGGGCGAACGCGATCTCGGTGACGCCGTAGCGGTCGGACAGGCCCTTGATGGTGGCGTCCATCAGGGAGAGGAGCCCGATGCCGAGGGCGGCGAGCAGGATCGCGGAGGCGGGGGAGGAGCTGGGACGCATGGTCTAAGCCGGATGGCCCGATGGGACCCGCAGCGCAAGGCCCGCGGCCGCCGGGCGCTTAGGCGTTTCCTAAGGGGTCCGACCCATCCTCGATTCCGATCCGCGTCGCCTCCAAGGAAGCCCGACCGATGCTGCATGAGGGTCCCGGCCAGACCGAGCGGGGGCGGCGGTGAGAATCGTCCTCGTCGCCGACCACGCCTACATCAATGGCGGCCAGGCCAAGGTCTCGCTGGAGAGCGCGATCGGGCTCGCCCGCCGCGGCCACGAGGTCGTGCTGTTCGCCGCCGTCGGCCCGGCCGATCCGCGCCTCGCCGAGGCCGGGGTGCGGACGGTGCTGCTCGGCCAGACCGACGTGACCAAGGCCCGCTCTCTCGCCGCCTTCGGGGTGCAGTGGCTGTGGAATGCCCCTGCCGCGGCACAGCTGCGCGACCTCGTCGCCGAATCCGACCCGTGCGACACGGTGGTGCACGTCCATGCCTGGGCCAAGGCCCTCTCGCCCTCGATCGGGCCGGTGCTGCGGGCGAGCGCCGCGCCTGTGGTCTACACCGCGCACGAATACTACCTCGCCTGCCCGAACGGCGGCTTCTACGACTATCCGGTCGCCGCGACCTGCCACCGGGTGCCGAATGGGCCGGCCTGCCTCACCCACAACTGCGATTCGCGCACCTATCCGCGCAAGCTCCTGCGCGTCGCCCGCCACGCCCTGATGCGCCGCACCGGCCTCGTCGAGGGCATCGACGCCATGGTCACCATCAGCCGGCTGCAGCGCGAGGTGCTGGCGCCCTATCTGCCCGCGACGACGCGCTACTTCGACGTGCCGAACCCGGTCGACGTCGCGCCCCTCGGGCACCGCGCCGGCCCGCCCGGCGACTTCGTGTTCGTCGGCCGCCTCTCGCCCGAGAAGGGGCCGGGGATCTTCGCCGAGGCGGCGCGGCTCGCCGGGGCGCGGGCGGTCTTTGCCGGCGACGGCCCGGCCCGGGCCGAGCTCGAGGCGCGCTACCCCGAGGCGTCCTTCCTCGGCTGGCAGAGCCCCGACCAGGTGAAGGCGGTGCTGCGCGGCGCCCGCGCCCTCGTCTTCCCGTCGGTCTGGTACGAGGGCCAGCCCCTCACGGTGCTCGAATCCCTCGCCCTCGGCACCCCGGTGATCGTCAGCGACGTCTGCGCCGGCCGCGAGGCGGTGCGCCACGGCGAGAGCGGGCTGTGGTTCCGCTCCAACGATCCCCGCTCGCTCGCCGAGGCCATGGGCCACCTCGCCAACGACGCCACCGCGCTCCGGATGGGGCGCGCCGCCTACGACCTGTTCTGGGCCGATCCGCTGACGCTGGAGCGCCACCTCGACGGGCTGGAGCGGGTCTACCGCGACGTGACGGGAGACGAGGCTCGGGAGCGGCCGAGGACGCGGGCGGTGGGGTAGGGCTTCCGCGGCATGACAATCGATGAAGGGCGCGGGATGTCTCCTCTCCCCGCGGGCGGGGAGAGGGCCGTGTCTCTGTTCAAGAGGCACGGCAAGCGAAGGCGAAGGCCGGAGCGAGGGTGAGGGGGGCTCGACGAGTGAGGCCCGTCCGGAAACACCCCCTCACCCTCGCCCTACGGGCTCGCCGCGTCACCTGAACGGTGACGCGGCCCTCTCCCCGCCCGCGGGGAGAGGAGAAAACCCGCGCTCCACACTGGGACCGTTTTCTCGTCGAATTCAGCGGATCCACGCCGCAATCCGACCTCTCGAACGAGCACTCACTGCAATGGCGGTCATCGCGGCCTTCGTGGTCAATGCGGTCCTGAACCTGGCCCTCGGCCTGCTCATCGCGCAGATCCTGGGGCCGGCGGATTTCGGCCGCTTCGCCCTCGGCACGGCGGGCGCGGTGGTGCTCAACATCCTGCTGTTCGAGTGGCTGCGCCTCTCGGCGACCCGGTTCTACTCGGAGCGGGTGCGGGCGGCCGAGCCGTGGATCCGCGCCATGCTCGACCGGGCCTACGCGGCCACCGCGATCGGGCTCGCGGGCGCGGCGCTCCTGGCGTTGGCCGGCCGGCCGGCCTTCGGCGAGCCCGCCCTGCTGGCGGCGGCCGCGGCCGGGGCCGCGATCGGCATCGGGCTGTTCGACTACCAGGCGGCGCTGGCCCGCGCCCGCTTCGTCGGCGGCCTCTACCTGCGTCTCGTCCTGGTCAAGAACGGCCTCGCCCTCGTGATGATGGTCGGTACCGCCTGGGCGACGCGGGACGCCGCCGCGGTGATGCTCGCCGGGGGCCTGAGCCAGTTCCTCGCCGCCCTCGCCGTCCACCGGGCGCTCGGCGACCCGCCGACCGCGCACGAGGCCGCCCGCCGCCGCGAATCCCTTCGCCTGTTCATGGCCTACGGCCTGCCGGTGGTCGCCGCCAACGTCGTCTACCAGCTGATGCCCTTCGCCAACCGCTCGGCGGTCGCCGCCGCGGCGGGATTCGCCGAGGCCGGCTACTTCTCGCTCGCGGCCGATATCGGCGGGCGGATCTTCAGCACGCTCGGGGCCGCCCTCGATCTCCTGCTGTTCCAGATCGCGGTTCTCGCCGCCGAGACCCGCGGCCACGAGGCCGGCGAGGAGCAGGTCGCCCGCAACGGCGCCGTCGTGCTGGCGCTGATCCTGCCGAGCGCTGCGGGCTTCTGGGCCGTGGCCCCGGCGCTCGAGGCGATCGCCGTGCCGGAGGCGTATCGCGGCCATTTCGTGGGCTACACGCTCCTCCTGCTGCCTGGCCTCGTCGCCCTGGCGCTGATGAACTTCGCCCTCAACCCGATCTTCCAGATCCGCCGCCGGACCCTGCCGCTGGTCGCCGCCGGCGGCCTCGGGGCGCTGGTGAATCTCGTCGCGGCCCTGGCGCTCGCCGGTCCCTTCGGCCCGGACGGCATCGCGGCCGCGCAATCCCTCGGCTTCGTCGCCGCCCTGCTGTTCCTCGGCTTGCGCGCGCTGACCGGCCCCGGCCGCCTGCGGATGCCCTGGCGCGATCCGCTTGCCGTCGTCCTCGCCACCGCGGCGATGACGGCCGCGCTCCTGCCCCTGCGCGGCCTCGCGCCCTGGCTCGCCCTGCCGGCCTGCCTCGGCGTCGGCGGCCTCGTCTACGGCGCCCTGGTCTGGCGCTTCGACATCGCGGGCCTGCGCAGCGCGGTGCTCGCCCGTATCGGGCGAGGGGTGCCGGCGGCGTAAGGGGGCCAACTCATCGCCCCCACCCCCGCTTGCAACCGGCTCCGGTTGCCCGCAATGATCCGCGCCCCGATCCTCGCGCTCCGGCGCGACCCTGGCCAGCCCGAGCGAGCCCCGCGATGAGCACCTACCAGCCCCGCAGCGAGGCCGAGGCCGCGACCCTGATCGGCGAGGCGGCGACGCGGCGCGAGCGGCTGCGGCTCGTCGGCGGCGGCACCCGGGCGGGGATCGGCCGGCCTGCGCAGGACGAGGCGACGCTTTCGGCGGCGGGGCTGACCGGCATCACCCTGTACGAGCCGGCCGAGCTCGTGATCGCGGCCCGGGCCGGCACGCCGCTCGCCGAGGTCGAGGCGCGGCTCGCCGAGGGCGGCCAGATGCTGCCCTTCGAGCCGATGGACCACCGCCCGCTGCTCGGTTCGACCGGCGAGCCGACGATCGGCGCGGTCGCCGCCGGCAACGTCTCGGGCCCGCGACGCATCGCCGGGGGGGCGGCCCGCGACAGCCTGATCGGCGTGCGCTTCGTCAACGGGCGCGGCGAGGCGGTCAAGTCCGGCGGCCGGGTGATGAAGAACGTCACCGGCCTCGATCTCGTGAAGCTGATGGCCGGCTCCTGGGGGACGCTCGGCTTCCTCACCGAGGTCACCTTCAAGGTGCTGCCCGTGCCCGAGCGCACCGCGACCCTGGTGCTTGCCGGCCTCGACGATGCCCGCGCCGTCGAGGCGATGAGCGTGGCGCTCGGCTCGCCGTTCGAGATCACCGGCGCGGCGCACCTGCCGGAGGGGATCGACGGCGCGGCCCGCACGCTCCTGCGCATCGAGGGCTTCTCCGCCTCCGTCGATTACCGCCTCGGCCAGCTCACCCGCCTGATGCGCGGCTTTACCCCCCCGGCGACGCGGGAGGGGGAGGAGGCCGCCGCGCAGTGGCGCGCGGTGCGCGACGTCCTGCCTTTCGCCGGCGGCGACGAGGCGGTGTGGCGCCTCTCGACCGCACCGGGGCGCGGCCCCGCCGTCGCGGCGGCCATCGCCGCGGCGCGCCCGTCGCGCTGGTTCTACGATTGGGGCGGCGGCCTGATCTGGCTCGCCACCCCGGCGACCGGCGATGCCGGGGCGGAGGTCGTCCGGGCGGCCCTCGCCGAAGGTGGCCACGCCACGCTGGTGCGGGCGCCCGATGCGGTGCGCGCCGCGGTGCCGGTCTTCGAGCCCCTCTCCGAACCCCTGATGCGGATCACCGCCGGCCTCAAGGCCGCCCACGATCCCGCCGGCCTGTTCAACCCGGGACGGATGTACGCCGGGATCTGATCACCGCGCTCGCGAGGAGGTTCGGTCGCCTGGAGCGTCCCATCCGGCCGGGCCATGAGACCGAAGGGGGTGTGTGACGGCCCGGTCCGCTGCTACGGGAAAGCCGCCGCGACATCCGTGAAGCGGACCTGATCCTCGCTCATGCGTTGCTGCCTTCGATGACCTTTCGCCTCGCCCACCTCACCGACCCCCATGTCGGCCCGCTGCCGCGCCCGCGGCTGCGCCAGCTGATGAGCAAGCGCGCCACCGGCTGGGTGAACTGGAGCCGCGGCCGCAAGCTAACCCACGACATGGAGATCCTGGCCGCCCTGGTGGCCGATCTGCGCGCGAGCGCGCCCGACCACATCGCCTGCACCGGCGACCTGTGCAACATCGGCCTGCCGAGCGAATGGGAGACCGCCCGCACCTTCATGGAGGCGCTCGGCGAGCCCGGTTTCGTGAGCTTCGTGCCCGGCAACCACGACGCCTATGTGCGCGGCTCGCTCAAGGGCCTCCTCGACGCGGTCGGCCCCTGGACCCGGGACGATGCCGGCGGCGAGAAGGTGTTTCCCTACCTGCGCCGGCGTGGGCCGCTGGCCCTCGTCGGGCTCTCCTCGGCGATCCCGACCGCGCCCTTCGTCGCGAGCGGGCGCCTCGGTTCCGAGCAGATCCGGGCCGCCGAAACGATTCTCCGGGAACTCGCCGCCGAGCCCGAGCGGCCGTGCCGGGTGGTGATGATCCACCATCCGCCGCATGTCGGCGGCGCCAAGGCGGGGCGCAACCTCACCGACGCCCACGCCTTCGAGGCGATGATCGGCCGGGTCGGCGCCGACCTCGTGCTGCACGGCCACAACCATGTCGGTTCGGTCGCCTTCGTCATGTCCCCGGGGGGGCGGCGCGTGCCGGTGATCGGCGCGCCCTCGGCCTCGGCCCGGGGCGGCGCGCTCAAGCACTGCGCCGGCTACCACCTCTACGAGATCGAGCGCACCGCCACCGGCTTCTCCCTCACCGCGACCCTGCGCGGCCTCCTGCCGGAGGGAGGGCTGGGCGATCTCGGCACCCTGACCCTCAAGGGGTGACCCTCCCGGCGGGATGACCCTCGCGGGGTGAGAACTCGCGGGACCGCAGCCGAAGCCTCAAAGGCCATCTCGACGCGGCACTCCGCGAGACCCTGCAACGGACCCTCAATCAGGAGGGACCCCGGCGCCAGCCGATCGGTTTCGTGCCCGTTCGGCAGGCTGCGGACGGGGCGGAGCCGCGCAATCCGGCCTGTGGCGCGAATGCACCATGGATTGGGGGTGATTGTTTCCGCCCTGTTTTCGCCACAGCCCGGCGGCCAACCCGTTCGACGTTAACCGAACGGGAGGGGACGATGACCCGTCTGACCGCGCCGCGGCGCCTGCTGACACCGCTCCTGACGGCGGCCACGCTTCTGACCCTGGCCGCACCGGCCCACGCCATCAGCCTGCTCGACCGCGGGCCGATCGCCGACTTCCTGACGGTCTTTCGCCAGCAGGGCGTACCGCGCCAGACCATCGGCTGGAACAGCCCCTACAAGCCCGGCACGGTGGTGATCTCGACCAGCCAGCGCCGGCTCTACTACATCCTGCCGAACCAGGAGGCGGTGCAGTACGGGGTCGGCGTCGGCCGCGAGGGGTTTTCCTGGTCCGGCACCAAGACTGTGACGATGAAGAAGGAATGGCCGGCCTGGCGCCCGCCCGAGCAGATGATCAAGCGCCGGCCCGACCTACCGCGCTACATGGCCGGCGGCAACAACAACCCGCTCGGGGCCCGGGCGCTGTATCTCGGCTCCTCGCTCTACCGCATCCACGGCTCGAACGAGCCGGAGACGATCGGGGCGGCGGTGTCCTCGGGCTGCATCCGGATGACCAACCGGGACGTGATCGACCTGTACGATCGCGTGAAGGTGGGGACGAAGGTGGTGGTGCTGCCGTAGGGCTCTCCGGATCTCGTGAAAGCGAGGCGGCTTTGCCGACGTTCGTGCCGGCCATTCGAGCCGCTTCGCGGCACTGCTCCCGCCGCCGGTAGCGGGCAGCCCGTCGACCTCCAAGGTCCGGACGTCGACGGTAGCGCCGATCCGACAGGCGCCGTCACCCGCCGTCGATCCGGACCGCTACGCAGCACGGATCGACGGGCCCGATCACTCCTTCGCCAGCGCGTCGGCGAAGGCCGCGATCCGGTTGCGGGCGTAGGTCGGCAGGCCGGCGCTGATCGAGGTGCCGGTGTTGAACGAAGAATTGCCCATCAGCACCTGGGCGGGCAGCAGGTTGCGCAGCACCGGCACGCGCTCGTACTCCTTCTTGCGGTCGAGCACGTCGGCCTTGATGCCGAGCGTCATGTAGGCGGTCACCGCCGTCTTGTTCGGATCACCCGCCACCGGCTGCATCACCGCCAGGAACTTGCCGAAGCGCAGGATCTGGTTGACCCAGAAGATGTTCTGCTCCATCGCGCCGGCCACCGGCGCCTCGATCCTGGTGAGCTGGACGAGCTTGGCCGCCTCGTCGGGCGGCAGCACCCGCAGCTCGCTCTGGAACGAGACGAACTCGGCGATCTTCTTGCCCCCGTCCTCGAGCTTGTTGGCGAGCTTCACGCCGAGCGGCAGCTTGCCCTCGAGGTCGTAGCGGGACTCGATGCAGGTCGTGTCGGGCGCCTCGCACCACGGCCGGTCCGGCCGGCGGGCGAAGGCGGCGGCCGGGTCCTTGGTCGGGGTGGCGTCCGCGGGGCTGAGGGGCTTGTGCTTGATCGCCGGGTCCATCCGCGACACGAACGGGATCGTGGCGAAGCGCTTGAGGTCGATCCGGTCGGCCGGGCGCGGCACGACGAACCGGGCCTCCGCCACGTAGACCTTCAGCGCCTCGTGGCGGGGCTTGGCCACCCCGTTCACGGTCTGGACGTAATCCGGCTCGGCGTAGGCCGGGTGGGGGGAGAGCAGGGCCTTCTGGGCCGGGCTGCGCTTGCCCCACTCGGTGAACGGCACGAGGCCGCTCTCCGGGCTCGCCGGGTTGTCGCGGTGATCGGTGAACGCGATCGTGTTCGGGGCGATCGTCGCCGGATCGAGGCCCGTCACCGCCGGCACGTCCTTGGTGCGGTACTCGGCGAGGGCCGGGGAGGCCGCGAGCGCGGCGGCGAGCACGAGCGGAACGGGGCGCAGGCGCGCCGTGAGGCTGTCACGCACGGGAAAAGTCCTGTCCTGAGGGTCAGTAGGTCGGGTCGTCGCCGAACGGGTAGTCGGGATCGCGCCGGCGCGGCCGGCGGACGTACTCGTCGTCGTCGCCAAAGGGCGAGCGGCTGCGGGCGCCGGGCCAGACCGGGTCGGGCGGCTGGATCGGCTGGGCCCGGCGGGCATAGGGGCGCGGCTCGGGCCGGCCGAACAGGCTGCCGAACGGGTCGAACCGGTCGGAATCCGGCGCCTCGTCGGGGGCGCGGCCCGGGTTCTCGCCCGGCGGCCCGCCCTCCAACGCGTCGCCGTCCTGGTCGCTGTCCGGCCGCATCGCGTAGATCTGCTCCTGCGGCACCAGACGGAAGCGGGTATCGGCGAGGCGCCCGTCGACCGAGAGGCGGAAATGCTCGATGAAGCCGCCCCCCGACACCCGGTTGCCCGAGCGCAGGTCGATCGCCGCATCGGCGATCAGGGGCTTGGCCTCCGGGCTCGGGCCCGAGAGCGGGGTCTTGGCGACCCCGTTGGCCCAGGCGGCCTGGAGCACCTGGGCGAAGATCGGTACCCCGAGATGGCCGCCGGTCTGGCCGCGGCCGAGCGTGCGGCGCCTGCCGTCGGCGTTGTCGTAGCCGACCCAGGCCACGATGGTGATCTCGTTGGTGAAGCCGGAGAACCAGGCGTCGTTCTCGTCCTCCGAGGTGCCGGTCTTGCCGGCGACGAAGGGCGAGAACCGGGCGAGCGCCGCCGCGGTGCCGCGCTGGGTCACGCCCTGGAGCAGGCTCTTCAGCTGGTAGAACGCCACCCGGTCGGCCGCGCCGATGCGGGCGAGCGGCCGGTCGGCGTGCTGGTAGAGCACCTTCTCGCCCTGCGTCACGCTCTCGAGCCCGTAGGGCGAGGGGCGCTGGCCCTCGTTGGCGATCGCCGCGTAGAAGGCCGCCAGATCGATCATCCGCACCGGCTGGGCGCCGAGCACGAACGGGTAGTAGCGCTCGCACTCGGCGTAGAGCTGGGCGTCGAGCGCGATGTCGCAGACCTTCTGCAGGCTCGCCGGCGCCTTCTCGGCGATGCCGCCCTTGAGGAGCTGGGCGGTGACGAGGTTCTTCGAGTGTTCGAGGCCGCGCCGCAGGGTGGTGGGGCCGGAGCCGCCGCCTTCGTAGTTCTTCGGCGACCACGAATCGCCGACCCCGCCGATCGGCGGCAGGGTCACGCGGGCATCCATCACCAGGGTGTTGGGCTGCAGGCCGGCGTTCAGCGCGGCGAGGTAGGTGACGGGCTTCAGCGTCGAGCCGGGCTGGCGCACGCTCTGGGTCACCCGGTTGAGCTGGCTCAACGGGTAGGAAAAGCCGCCCGCCATGGCGAGGATGCGCCCGGTGCGGTTCTCCATGACCAGCACCGCGCCCTGGACCTGCGGGCGGATGCGCAGGTCGGCGCGGGGAGCGCCCTTGCCCTCGGAGAGCTTGACCCGCACCACGTCGTAGGGAGAGAGCCGGCCGCGGGCGGCACCCGGGTTCAGGCTCGCGACGCGCCCGTCGGCGAGGCCGACGCGGACGCCGCCCTGGCCGCCGGTGGAGAGCACCACGGCCGCCGGCCAGTGCACGTCGTAGAGCGGCAGGCGCGCGGTCTCGAGCGCCCGCTGCCAGGCCGGCTTCGGGCCGGCGGGCTTTGCCGCCTTCGCCTGCTTCTTGCCCTTCGGCGCCGGCTCGGGCGCGGGGGCGGGGGCCGGCTCGGGGGCGGGCGCGGCGGCCTCGATGCGGCGCACCGCGTCGGCGAGGTTGGCCTCCGGCCCCTCGTAGCGGGCGCGGCCCGTGGAGGCCTCGTAGCGCGACAGGCTCTCCTGCAGGATGCCCTCGGTCGCCTCCTGGAGGCCGGCATTGAGGGTGGACCGCACCGTGTAGGCACCGGCGGTCAGCGAATCGAGGCCGGCCAGCGTGCGCGCCTCGCGGGTCAGATGGTCGACGAAGTGGAAGCCGGCATCCTGGCGCAGGCGCTCCAAGGGCGCGAGGCCGAGGGGTGCGGCGAGAGCCGCGTTCATCTCCGCTTCCGTGATCGCGCCCTCCTCCTTCATCCGGGTGAGGACGTAGGCGCGGCGCTCGCGGGCCCGCTCGGGGTAGCGGTCCGGGTTGTAGAAGTTCGGACCCTTCGGCATGCCGCCGAGGAGCGCCGCCTCGGCGACGTTCAAATCCTTGACCGACTTGCCGAAATAGCTGCGGGAAGCCATCTCGACGCCGTAGGCGCCGCGGCCGAGATAGATCCCATTGAGGTAGAGGCCGAGGATCTCGGGCTTCGTCATCACCCGCTCGGCCCGGGCCGCGACGATCATCTCGCGGATCTTGCGCTCGTAGGTGACGTCGTCGCCGACCGAGAGGTTCTTCACCACTTGCTGGGTGATGGTCGAGCCGCCCTGGGGCCGGCCCGGCGAGGCGAGGTTGCCGATGAAGGCGCGGATCACCCCGCGCTCGTCGATACCGTGATGGGTGAGGAAGCGCTTGTCCTCGGCCGCGATGAACGCCTTCTGGACCAGCGGCGGGACCTCGCCGATCGGCACCGCGATGCGCCGGCCGTTCGGCTCGAACGTCTCGGAGAAGCGCTTGCCGCGCTCGTCGAGGATCGTGGTGGCGCCGGGCAGCCGGAGGGTCTTGAGGGAATTGGCGTCCGGCAGGTCGGTGACCGCCTTGTTGTAGAACTCGATCACGTCCCGCGCCACGAAGGGCGAGTTCGCCGGATTCTCGCCCTTGCAGAACTGCTTGTAGCTCGTGTTGAGCTCGCCGATGTCGAGGCCGTGCAGGAGCTTCGACTCGCCGGCGACCGCCTTCGGGTCCTCCATCGCGGTCGAGATCAGGTCGTCGAGGTTGATGTCCTCGATGTCGAAGGCCTTGCGCATGTGGGCGCAGCCATCGCGCAGGAACCGCACCACCTCCGGCCCGTCCTTGGCCGGATCGAACTGCGTGCGGATCGCGTCCGGCCGGGTGGTGACCTGGCTCAGCGTCAGGGCCGTGGCGAACAGCTTGATGAGGATCGCGTTCATCGATGACCAGAGAGCCGGGGAGGGCCGGGGGCAGGAAGCGCCCGGCGGCCTGAACCGGACTTGACCCAGCCGGACATCGACAACGCGGCTGTTTTAAGGACGGGGCGGGGTCGCGGCCGCGGAAGCGGGGTTCTCCCCGGTCTCCTCGCTCGCCTCGCCGCGCAGCCGCCGCAGGGCGAAGGCGGTGAAGACGCCGACGAGGCAGAGCGCGAGGCCGAACCAGGTGAAGGCGTATTGCAGATGGTTGTTCGGCAGGTCGACCCGCAGCTGCCCGCCTTTCGGCCAGCCGCCGGGATTGGGCGTCTGGTCGGCCTCGATCAGGTAGGGGGCGACGCCCGACGGGCCCGTCGTGGCGAGCCCCTTGGCGGCGGCGATGCCCGGCACGTCGCGGTTGAACCACTCGCCGGTCTGCGGGTTGGGGGCGGGCACGAACATCGCCCGCGCCTCGCTCTGGCGCAGCATGCCGGTGACGGTGGTCTCGCCCCCGACCTGCCCGGCGGCGCGGCGCGCGACCTCCTTGAGCTCGGTCGGGACGAAGCCGCGGTTGATGAGCACCGTGCGGCCGTCGTCGAGGCGCAGGGGCGTGATCACGTAGTAGCCCTGGAGCGCGCGTCCCGGCGTGTCGCCGGGGGCCAGGCCGTGGACCAGCGTCTCCTTGTCGTGGAGGAAGCGGCCGGCGGCGCGCACCCGCTCGAACTCGTCCCGGGCCGGATCGAAGGCGTCGAAGGCCGGCAGGGGGGCGGGCGGGTCGATCCGCGAGCGGGCGACGATCCGGTCGATCAGGGCCTCCTTCCAGGCCTTGCGCTCGAGCTGCCACACCCCGAGCCCGACCAGGATGCCGAGGCAGACGAGGCTCGCGAGCGCCGGCGCCACGAGGTCGCGCAGGGCCGTGCGCCGCTCCGCCGCGCCGGGCCCGGGGGCGGGTGCCGTCACCGGAAGCGCCCCTCCGCGGCCTTGTTGGAGTATTGCAGCGCCGCCATCATGCCCTTGAGCGGGCGGACCAGGACCAGGCTGAGGATGATCGAGAGCGGCGCCCAGAGCGCGGCGTGGACCCACATCGGCGGCTCGTAGGCGAACTCGACCCACATGGCGAGCGCCACCACCACGATGCCGACGATCGACATGACGAAGAAGGCCGGCCCGTCGGCGGAATCGATGAAGCGGTAATCGAGGCCGCAGACCTCGCAGGACGGGCGGAAGCTCAGGTAGCCCTTGAACAGGTGCCCCTCGCCGCAGCGCGGGCAGCGGCCGCGCAGGCCCACGGTCGCCGGTGAATCGACGGTGCGGTTGGATTCCATGGCCCTGCTCCTCGAGGCGGTCGGCGCGTCGGACCCGATCTGGGCCCTGCCCGCCATAAGAAAAAGGGCGGCTTGCGCCGCCCTCTCATGTTCCCGACGCGGATGCGTCCCAGATCAATGCGCGGCGGCGTGACCGACGCCCGAGCCCCAGACGTAGATGGCGGCGAACAGGAACAGCCACACCACGTCGACGAAGTGCCAGTACCAGGCGGCGAACTCGAAGCCGAGGTGCTGCTTGGCGGTGAACTGGCCGAGGTAGAGGCGATACAGGCAGACCGCGAGGAAGATCGTGCCGATGATGACGTGGGCGCCGTGGAAGCCGGTCGCCATGAAGAAGGTGGCCGAGTAGATGCTGCCCGAGAAGCCGAAATGGGCGTGGCCGTACTCGTAGGCCTGGACGAAGGAGAACAGCACGCCGAGCGCGATGGTCAGCCAGAGGCCGTACTTCATGCCCTTGCGGTCGTTGTTCAGCAGGGCATGGTGCGCCCAGGTGATCGTGGTGCCCGAGGTGAGCAGGATCAGGGTGTTGAGCAGCGGCAGGTGCCAGGGATCGAACGCCTCGACGCCCTTCGGCGGCCACAGGCCCCCGGTGAACTCGACGCGCGAGGCCTGGATCGGGTCGGAAGTGTAGAGCGCGGCCTCGAAATAGGCCCAGAACCAGGCGACGAAGAACATCACCTCGGAGGCGATGAACATGATCATGCCGTAGCGGTGCGAGAGCTGCACCACGCGGGTGTGATCGCCGGTATTGGCCTCGTGGGCGACGTCCCGCCACCAGCTGAGCATGGTGTAGAGGATGCCGATCAGGCCGGCGAAGAAGACGTAGGGCCCGACCGCGAGGTTCGCGATGGTCAGGCTCTTCATCCACAAGACGGCGCCCGACGTCATCACGAAGCCGCTCATCGAGCCGACGAGCGGCCACGGGCTCGGATTGACGAGGTGGTAGTCGTGGTGCTTCCCGTGCGCCTCGGCCATCGTGTCGGGTCTCCTGCCTATCGTCTCGGACCGGTCGCGCCCCGCGCCGGCCGTGGATCTCGTTCTCGCGCGGGGCGGACCGGCTGCCGGCGTTCCGCCGCCGGCCTCGCATGGTCACGCTTTAAAGCCGCCCCGGCGCGGTTGTCACCTCGTCAATTGGCCTTGATCCCCGCCGGCGTCGCGAGCGCGGCCTGCGGCTGCCCGTTCTTCGACGCGAAGTAGGTGTAGGACAGGGTCATCTCGGTGAGGTCGCGGGTGTTCGAATCGGCCTTGATGCCGGGCTCGACGTAGAACACCACCGGGAAGTCCATGGTCTCGCCGGGCTTCAGCGTCTGCTCGTTGAAGCAGAAGCACTGCACCTTGACGAAGTAGCTGCCGGTCAGCGCCGGCTGCAGGTTGAAGGTCGCGATGCCGGTGCTCGGCACGGTGCCGGTGTTGGTGACGCGGAAGAACACCGTCTGGGTGGCGCCGAGCTGGGCCTCGACCCGCGGGGTCTCGGACTGGAAGCGCCAGGACAGGCCGGGCGCGACGTTGGTGTCGAAGTGGACCACCATCCGGTCCTCGCTCACCGGCCCGGTGCGCGAGGCGCCGGTGCGGGGCGTGCCGTCGAAGCCGGTCGCCTTGCAGAACAGGTCGTAGAGCGGCACGAACGCGAAGGCGAGCGCCGTCATGCCGGCCACGATGCCCAGGCAGGCGAGGGCCGTGGCGCGGGACTGCCGCTGGCGGGTGCGCGGATCGGTCATGACGGGTCGCCTCCTCGCGTCACAGCGGCCGGTTGAGGACCTGGGGGCCGAGCTTGGCGATCGTCAGCACGTAGAAGATCAGCACCAGGGCGGCGAGCACCATCGCGATGGCGACGGAGCGCTTGCGCCGGCGCTGGATCTCTTCGGGGGTCAGTTGCTGGGGCACCGTGCTCATCACCGGGTCGACCTGAGGGGAGGGCGCTTCAGCCGAGGACCGGCCGGAACAGCCCGAGGCCCTGCTCCGCCAGGAGGGCGGAGAAGAGCAGGAACAGGTAGAGGATCGAGAAGCCGAACAGGCTCATCGCCGCCTTGTTGGCCGCCTCGCCCTCGCGCCGGTGCAGCACCTGCACGCTGAGGCCGATCATGGCCAGCCCGCCGACGAGGCCGACGAGACCGTAGAGCAGGCCGCCGAAGCCGAGGAAGACCGGGGCGAGCCCGAGCGGCGCCAGCAGCACCGAGTAGGCGAGGATCTGGCGGCGGGTCGAATCGGGGCCGGCGGTGTTCGGCATCATCGGGATGCCGGCGCGGGCGTACTCGCCGGCCTTGACCAGCGCCAGCGCCCAGAAATGCGGCGGGGTCCAGATGAAGATGATCAGGAACAGGACTGTGCCCTCGATCCCGATCGAGCCGGTGACGACGGCCTGGCCGATCATCGGCGGCAGGGCACCGGCCGCGCCCCCGATCACGATGTTCTGCGCGGTCGAGCGCTTCAGCCACATCGAGTAGATGACGGCGTAGAACACGATGGTGAAGGCAAGCAGCCCCGCCGACAGCCAGTTGGCCGCGAGCCCCAGCACCAGCACCGAGCCGACCGACAGGGTCAGCCCGAAGGACAGGGCCTCGCCGGGCTGGATCCGGCCGGCCGGGATCGGGCGGGTGCGGGTGCGGGTCATCACCGCGTCGATGTCGGCGTCCCACCACATGTTGAGACAGCCCGAGGCGCCGGCCCCGACAGCGATCATCAGGAGCGAGATCGCCCCGATCACCGGGTTCACGTGCGAGGGCGACACCGTCATGCCGACGAGGGCGGTGAAGATCACCAGCGCCATCACCCGGGGCTTCAGGAGCGCGAAGTAGTCCGCGACCTCGCCGCCGGAGCTGTTCGCCTCGACGAAGGGACGGTCGGAGATCGCGCTGTTCGACAGGGTGGTCATGCTGGGTGTCGCGGCCATCGTGTGAAGGGGTTGCTGAAGGTGTCGCGCTCCTCGCCGGAGCGCCCGAGGGGGCGCTCGGGGAAGGAGCGGGGGCCGCGCGCGGGCGGCCCCCTCTCGATCGTCAGTGGGCGTGGGACGGCTCGTCCACGATCACCGGCAGGGTCTCGTACTGGTGGAAGGGCGGGGGCGAGGTCAGGGTCCACTCGAGGGTGGTGGCACCCTCGCCCCACGGGTTGTCCGCAGCCCGCTCCTTGGAGCGGAAGGCGAGCACCACACCGATGACGAACACCACCATGCCGAGCGCGAAGATGTGGCCGCCCATGGTCGCCACCCAATGCCAGCCCGCGAAGGCCTCCGGGTAGTCGGCATAGCGACGCGGCATGCCAGCGAGGCCGAGGAAGTGCATCGGGAAGAACAGCACGTTGGCGCCGATGAAGGCGAGCCAGAAGTGCAGCTTGCCGGCCCACTCGGGGATGATGCGGCCGGTCATCTTCGGGAACCAGTAGTAGACGCCGGCGAAGATGATGAACACCGCGCCGAGCGACAGCACGTAGTGGAAGTGCGCGACGACGTAGTAGGTGTCGTGCAGGTAGCGGTCGACGGCGGCGTTGGCCAGGATCACGCCGGTGACGCCGCCGACGGTGAACAGGAACACGAAGCCGACGGCCCAGTGCATGGCGGCGGTGAAGCGGATCGAGCCACCCCACATCGTGGCGATCCAGGAGAAGATCTTCACGCCGGTGGGGACCGCGATCACCATGGTGGCGAACACGAAGTAGGACTGGGTCTGGAGGGTGAGGCCCACGGTGTACATGTGGTGGGCCCACACCACGAAGCCGACGACGCCGATCGCCACCATCGCGTAGGCCATCGCCAGGTAGCCGAAGACCGGCTTGCGGGAGAAGGTCGAGATGATGTGCGAGACGATGCCGAAGGCCGGCAGGATCATGATGTAGACTTCGGGGTGACCGAAGAACCAGAACAGGTGCTGGTACAGGATCGGGTCGCCGCCGCCGGCCGGGTCGAAGAAGGTCGTGCCGAAGTTGCGGTCGGTCAGCAGCATGGTGATCGCGCCGGCGAGAACCGGGAGCGACAGCAGCAGCAGGAACGCGGTCACCAGCATCGACCAGGCGAACAGCGGCATCTTGTGCAGGGTCATGCCCGGCGCGCGCATGTTCAGGATGGTGGTGATGAAGTTGATGGCGCCGAGGATCGAGCCGGCACCCGACAGGTGCAGGGCGAAGATCGCGAAGTCGACGGCCGGGCCGGGATGGCCGGCGGAGGACAGCGGCGGGTAGACGGTCCAGCCGGTGCCGGCGCCGACGGCGCCGGGCGCGCCCTCGACGAACAGCGAGCAGACGAGGCTCATGAAGCCCGCGACCGTCAGCCAGAACGAGATGTTGTTCATGCGCGGGAACGCCATGTCGGGCGCCCCGATCATCAGCGGCACGAACCAGTTGCCGAAGCCGCCGATCAGCGCCGGCATCACCATGAAGAACACCATGATGAGGCCGTGTCCGGTCACGAACACGTTGTAGGTCTGCGGGTTGGAGAAGTACTGGAGCCCGGGGGCCTCCATCTCCATCCGGATGCCGAAGGACAGGAACGCGCCGACGATGCCCGCCGAGAAGGCGAACAGCAGGTAGAGCGTGCCGATGTCCTTGTGGTTGGTCGAGTTGAACCAGCGCTGGAAGAACGGTGGGGTATGGTCGTGGTCGTGGGCGTGGTCGTGCCCTGCCGTGACGGCTTGAGCCATGGTCAGCCTCTTCGAGGTATGTCTCGGTCGGTCTGTCGGAAGGTGCGGGGCGCGCCGCCGGCGGCGCCCCGCGTCATGAGGTCGGCGCGCGTCGGCCGCGCGCCCGCGGCGCCTAGCGGTTGGCGTCCGCGAACTTGGCGCCGCCGTCGGTGCGGGCGAACTTGGTCTTGGCCTCGGCGGTCCAGGCCTGGAAGGCCTGGTCGCTCACCACCTTCACGGTGATCGGCATGTAGGCGTGGCGCTGGCCGCACAGCTCGGAGCACTGGCCGTGATAGGTGCCCTCGCGGTCGGCCTTGAACCAGAACTGGTTGAGGCGGCCCGGGACGGCGTCGATCTTGAAGCCGAAGGACGGCATCGCCCAGGAATGCATCACGTCGGCGGCGGTGACCTGGATCTTCACGATCTTGTTCACCGGCACGACCATCTCGTTGTCGGTCGCGAGCAGCTTGGGCTGGCCGGACTTCACCTGGTCGTCGCCCTCCAGCAGGTTGGCGTCGAACTTGAAGCCGCCGACATCCTCCGGGTACTCGTAGGACCAGTACCAGGCGTGGCCGATGACCTTGACCATCAGGTCGGCCTTCGGGTCGGAGAGCTGCGTGCGCAGCACCCGGAACGACGGGATCGCGATCGCCACCAGGATCAGCACCGGGACGATCGTCCAGGCGACCTCGAGCATCGTGTTGTGGGTGGTGCGCGACGGGGTCGGGTTCTTCTTCTCGTTGAACTTGACCACCACCGCGATCAGCAGCGCGAGCACGAACAGGACGACGGCGAGCATGATCCAGTTCAGGAGGTGGTGGAAATTGTAGATTTCCGTCGCCACCTCGGTCACCGGCCGCTGCAGGTCCATCTGCCACGGCACCGGCTGGCCGGTCCCGGCCGCCTCGGCGGCCGCCGCGGACCCGAGGAGCCCGGTCGCCGCCAGCGCCGCGGCGCGTCCCCCGAAGCTCCGGACCGTCGCCGGCCGTATCTGCGCCCTCGCCATCCCCATGGTGCCCTCGATGCTCCCCAACAGGCTGTCTGCCGGCAACGGCTGCCCGCGGGGCGGAGCGCCGTCCTCGCTTCGGCCGCGCGATGCCGGCCCGCTGCCCTGCGGCCGGAAACCGGCCGAGACCCGGTTGCCGTCTCTCACCACAATGCCGCCGCAAGCGCAACGGCGTTGGCGTCGCATCGGCGCCGGGAATTCGCGTGTCGGCACTGGACATTCGTCGTGATGCTCGAATGATTCCGCAAAAGCGTGCGCGATCCCGCCGCGCCCGTCCGGACCCGCTCCCGTACCCTGCCGGCACGCCCGACCGAATTGCGATTCTTCGATGATCGATCGTCTCGAGTTCATCCTGGCGCTCGCGCGCGAGCAGCATTTCGGCCGCGCCGCCCAGGCCTGCGGGGTGTCGCAGCAGACCCTGTCGGCGGGGGTCAAGCAGCTCGAGGAGCGCCTGGGTGTGCTTCTCGTGCAACGCGGCTCGCGGTTCCAGGGCTTCACGCCGGAGGGCGAGCGGGTGCTCGACTGGGCGCGGCGCATCGTCGGCGATGCCCGCGCCATGCGCCAGGAGGTGGCCGCGCTCCGCCGCGGCCTCTCGGGCACGCTCAGGATGGCGGCCGTGCCGACCGCGACCCCGATGGTCGCGGCCCTGACCACCCCGTTCCGCGCCCGCCACCCGGCGGTGCGCTTCTCGGTGCAGTCCTCGACCTCGCACGAGATCGTCCGGCAGATCGCCAACCTAGAGCTCGATGCCGGCCTCACCTACATCGAGGACGAGCCGCTGGGGCGGGTGACGGCGCTGCCGCTCTACCGCGAGCATTACCGGCTGCTCACCGCGGCCGACGGGATCTATGGCGGGCGCGCCAGCGTGACCTGGGCCGAGGTCGGGCGCATCCCGCTCTGCCTGCTCACCCCGGCGATGCAGAACCGCCGCATCATCGACCGCCACCTGCGCGCCGCCGGCGCCGAGCCCGCGCCGCTGCTCGAGTCGAACTCGATGATCGTGCTCGTCACCCACGTGCGCACCGCCAAGTGGGCGAGCATCATGCCGGCGGCGCTGGCCGAGACCTTCCGGCTCACCGAGCGGGTCCGCGCCGTGCCGATCACCGATCCCGACGTGAGCCACACGATCGGCCTCGTCGTGCCCGAGCGCGATCCGATGACCCCGCTGATCGCCGCGTTCCTCGCCGAGGCGCGGGCGATCGCCCCGGAGCTGGCCGCCGAGGTGGCCGCCCTGTAAGGTCTTCGGCGGGCGTCCCATACGATGTCGCCAACTCCCGAAAAAAGGCCCTGTCTGTCAGTGGCTTGAGTGTCGCGGCACCGATCCTTGGCTGCGCCCCCTGGCCGCGCGTTCGCTCAATGAAAATGCGTCGCCGCGCGCGGTTTCGACAAAAATTCGTTGTCGCATCACCGAACCGCGCGATTGATTCCGCCACCACCGGTGGTCAGGTTGGAGATTAGAACGACAACGATCTGGGCTGGAAACCATGCCGGGATACGAACCCTGGGACGCCGACCGGGCGACCGGGATCATCGCCGAACACGCCCACCGCGAGGGCGCGACCCTGCCGATCCTGCACGCGCTCCAGGAGACGTTCGGCTACGTCGACGGCGCGGCGGTCCCGCTGATCGCCGAGGCGCTGAACCTGTCGCGGGCCGAGGTCCACGGCTGCATCACCTTCTACCACGACTTCCGCAGCGCGCCGGCCGGCCGCCACACCGTCAAGCTGTGCCGGGCCGAGGCCTGCCAGGCGATGGGGGCCGACGCCCTGCATGACGACATCCTGCGCCGCTACGACGTCGCGTGGCACGGCACTACCCGGGACGGGCAGGTGACGGTCGAGCCGGTCTTCTGCCTCGGGCTCTGCGCCTGCGGACCGGCGGCGCTGGTCGACGGCGAGCCGGTCGGCCGGCTCGACCTCGACGCCCTGGCGGGCGTCCTGACGGAGCGGGCGGCATGAGCATCACCCTCTATCTGCCCAAGGACGCCGCCAGCCTCGCGCTCGGCGCCGACCGCGTCGCCGGGGCGCTCCAGCGCTCGGCGCAGGCCCGCGGCCTCGACGTGACGCTGGTCCGCACCGGCTCGCGCGGCATGCTGTGGCTCGAGCCGATGCTCGAGGTCGAGACGCCGGAGGGGCGCATCGCCTACGGCCCGGTGCGGCCCGGCGACGTCGAATCCCTGCTCGATGCCGGCCTGGTGCAGGGCGGGGCCCATCGCCTGCGCATCGGCCGGCCGGAGGACCAGCCCTATTTCGCCCGCCAGCAGCGCCTGACCTTCGGCCGCTGCGGCGTGATCGATCCGGCCTCGGTCGAGGCCTACCGGGCCCATGGCGGCTATCGCGGCCTGGAAGCCGCACTGAAGGCCGGTCCGGCCGGCACCGTCGAGGCGGTGAAGGCCTCGGGCCTGCGCGGCCGCGGCGGCGCCGGCTTCCCGACCGGCATCAAGTGGAACACGGTGATGCTGGCGCAAGCGCCGCAGAAATACGTGGTCTGCAACGCCGACGAGGGCGATTCCGGCACCTTCGCCGACCGGATGCTGATGGAGGGCGATCCGCTCACGCTGATCGAGGGCATGACGATCGCGGCCGTCGCGGTCGGCGCCACCCGCGGCTACATCTACTGCCGATCGGAATATCCCCACGCCTTCGCGGCGCTGGAGACCGCCATCGCGGCGGCCGAGCGCGCCGGCTATCTCGGCGCCGACGTGATGGGCTCGGGTCACGCCTTCCACCTCGAAGCGCGGCTCGGGGCCGGCGCCTATATCTGCGGCGAGGAGACCTCGCTGCTCGAGAGCCTGGAGGGCAAGCGCGGGCTCGTGCGGGCCAAGCCCCCGATCCCCGCGCTCAAGGGCCTGTTCGGCCAGCCGACGCTCGTCAACAACGTGCTGTCCTTCGCCGCCGTCCCGTGGATCCTGGAGCATGGCGGTCCCGCTTATGCCGCCTACGGCATGGGCCGCTCGCTCGGTACCCTGCCGATCCAGCTCGCCGGCAACGTGAAGCGCGGCGGATTGATCGAGACCGCCTTCGGGCTGACGCTCCGCGAGGTGATCGAGGAGTTCGGCGGCGGGACCGCGTCCGGCCGGCCGCTGCGCGCCGTGCAGGTCGGCGGGCCGCTCGGGGCCTATTTCCCGGAAAGCCTCCTCGACACGCCGCTCGACTACGAGGCCTTCGCGGCGAAGAAGGGCCTTCTCGGCCATGGCGGCATCGTGGTGTTCGACGACACCGTGGACCTCGCGCGCCAGGCCCGCTTCGCCTTCGAGTTCTGCGCCGCCGAGTCGTGCGGCAAGTGCACGCCCTGCCGGATCGGCGCGGTGCGTGGGCTGGAGACGATCGACAAGGTGATCGCCGGCGAGTCGCCCCGCGAAAACCTCGCCCTCGTCACCGACCTCTGCGAGGTCATGACCGACGGTTCGCTCTGCGCCATGGGCGGGCTCACGCCCGTCCCGGTGATGAGCGCACTCACCCATTTCCCGGAAGATTTTTCCGGCCGCGGCGCCAAGCTGCCGCTGGCTGCCGAGTGAGGACGCGTCCGATGGCCCTCATCAAGGAAATCGACTACGGCACCCCGATCCGCGTCTCCGACCAGTCGGTGACGCTGACGATCGACGGCCAGAGCGTGACGGTGCCTGCCGGCACCTCGGTGATGGCGGCGGCGATGCATGCCGGGACGCAGATCCCGAAGCTCTGCGCCACCGACTCGCTCGAGCCCTTCGGCTCCTGCCGCCTCTGTCTCGTCGAGATCGACGGGCGGCGCGGCACCCCGGCCTCCTGCACGACGCCCGCCGAGAGCGGCATGGTGGTGCACACCCAGAGCGACAAGCTCGCGCGGCTGCGCAAGGGGGTGATGGAGCTCTACATCTCCGACCACCCGCTCGACTGCCTGACCTGCTCGGCCAACGGCGATTGCGAGCTCCAGACCCAGGCCGGCACGGTGGGCCTGCGCGAGGTGCGCTACGGCTACGACGGCGCCAACCACGTCTCGAAGAATTCCGAGCTGTATCTCCCGAAGGACGAGTCGAACCCGTACTTCGCCTACGATCCGTCGAAGTGCATCGTCTGCAACCGCTGCGTCCGGGCCTGCGAGGAGGTGCAGGGCACCTTCGCGCTCACCATCGCCGGGCGCGGCTTCGATTCGCGGGTGGCGGCCGGGCCGACCGACTTCTTCAACTCCGAATGCGTGTCCTGCGGCGCCTGCGTGCAGGCCTGCCCGACGGCGACGCTGCAGGAGAAGTCCGTCATCGCGATGGGCCAGCCCGAGCACGCGAAGGTCACGACCTGCGCCTATTGCGGCGTCGGCTGCTCGTTCAAGGCCGAGATGCAGGGCGACCGTATCGTGCGCATGGTGCCCTACAAGGACGGCAAGGCCAACGAGGGCCATTCCTGCGTCAAGGGCCGCTTCGCCTACGGCTACGCCACGCACAAGGACCGCATCACCAAGCCGATGGTGCGCGAGCGTATCACCGATCCCTGGCGCGAGGTGTCCTGGGAAGAAGCGATCCAGCACGCGGCCTCCGCGTTCAAGCGCATCCAGGCCCAGTACGGGCGTGATTCGGTCGGCGGCATCACCTCGTCGCGCTGCACCAACGAGGAGGCCTACCTCGTCCAGAAGCTGGTGCGTGCGGCGTTCGGCAACAACAATGTCGATACCTGTGCCCGGGTCTGCCACTCGCCGACCGGCTACGGCCTGATGTCGACGCTCGGCACCTCGGCCGGCACCCAGGACTTCAAGTCGGTCGAGGATGCCGACGTGATCCTGGTGATCGGCGCCAACCCGACCGACGGCCACCCGGTCTTCGGCTCGCGGATGAAGAAGCGCCTGCGCCAGGGCGCCAAGCTCATCGTCGCCGATCCGCGCCGGATCGACCTCGTCAAGTCGCCCCACATCAAGGCGACCCATCACCTGCCGGTGAAGCCGGGCTCCAACGTCGCTCTCGTCAACGCGCTGGCCCACGTCGTCGTCACCGAGGGGCTGATCGACGAGGCCTATGTCCGCGAGCGCTGCGACCTCAAGGACTTCGAGATCTGGGCTCGCTTCATCGCCGACGAGCGCCACGCGCCGGAAGCGGTGCAGGAGCTGACCGGCTGCGACCCGGCCGAGGTGCGGGCGGCCGCCCGGCTCTACGCCAAGGGCGGCGCGGCGGCGATCTATTACGGGCTCGGCGTCACCGAGCACAGCCAGGGCTCGACCATGGTGATGGGCATGGCGAACCTCGCCATGGCCACCGGCAACATCGGCAAGCCGGGCGCCGGCGTGAACCCGCTGCGGGGCCAGAACAACGTCCAGGGCTCCTGCGACATGGGCTCGTTCCCCCACGAGCTCACCGGCTACCGCCACGTCTCGGACGACGCCACCCGCGAGACCTTCGAGGCCCTGTGGGGCGCCGAGCTGTCGCCGAATCCGGGCCTGCGCATCACCAACATGCTGGACGAGGCCGTCGCCGGCACGTTCAAGGGCCTCTACATCCAGGGCGAGGACATCGCCCAGTCCGACCCCGACACGCACCACGTCACCGCCGGCCTCAGGGCGATGGAATGCATCGTCGTCCAGGACCTGTTCCTGAACGAGACGGCGAAATACGCCCACGTCTTCCTGCCGGGCGCCTCGTTCCTGGAGAAGGACGGCACCTTCACCAACGCGGAGCGGCGGATCAGCCGGGTGCGCCAGGTGATGGCGCCGATGGGCGGCTACGGCGACTGGGAGGGCACGGTGCTCCTCGCCAACGCGCTCGGCTACCGGATGGACTACACGCATCCCTCGCAGATCATGGACGAGATCGCGTCGCTCACCCCGAGCTTCGCCGGCGTGTCCTACGCCAAGCTGGAAGAGCTCGGCTCGATCCAGTGGCCCTGCAACGACAAGGCGCCGCAGGGCACGCCGATGATGCACGTGGACCGCTTCGTGCGGGGCCTCGGCCGGTTCATGCTCACCGAGTTCGTGGCCTCCGACGAGCGCACGACGCGCAAGTTCCCGCTCATCCTCACCACCGGCCGCATCCTGTCGCAGTACAATGTCGGGGCGCAGACCCGGCGCACCGCGAACTCGCTGTGGCACCCCGAGGACGTGCTGGAGATCCACCCCTTCGACGCGGAGAGCCGCGGCATCGTCGACGGCGACCTCATCAGCCTCGAGAGCCGATCGGGCGACATCGCGCTGAAGGCCCGGGTCACGGAGCGGATGCAGCCCGGCGTGGTCTACACCACGTTCCACCATGCCAAGACCGGCGCCAACGTCATCACCACCGATTATTCGGACTGGGCCACCAATTGCCCGGAATACAAGGTGACGGCGGTGCAGGTGCGGCGTACGAACCGGCCCTCCGATTGGCAGGCCCGGTTCTATGAGGAAGACATCTCCCTCACCCGCATCGCCCAAACCCTCGATGCCGCCGAGTAGCGGCGTCGCGACGAGCGCACCCGTCCCGACCCGCGTCGTCGCCTACGGGCGCGGCGAGGAGCGGGACGGGGAGCGCCCGCTCGCCGTCGAGATGCCGGTGAACGTGATCTACGGCGATGTGCCCTACGCCGTCATGATGACGACGCCGGCCGATCTCGAGGACTTCGCCTACGGTTTCAGCCTCACCGAGGGCATCGTGGCGCAGGCCGACGAGATCCGCGGCGCCGCGGTCGAGGAAGGCGAGGGGGGCCTGCGCCTCGTCGTCGACCTCGCCCCCGGGCGGCTGCGCGAGCATCTCGCCCGCAAGCGGGCGCTGTCGGGCCGCACCGGCTGCGGCGTCTGCGGCATCGACGACCTCAAGGACATTCCCCGCTCCGAGCGACGCGCGGCGAACGGCGTCACGGTCTCTCTGTCGGCGGTCGAGCGGGCGCTCCAGGCCCTCGACGACCTCCAGGTGCTCGGCCGCGAGACCCGGGCGGTCCACGCCGCCGCATGGGCCGACCGCGACGGCGCCGTCCTCGCGGTGCGCGAGGATGTCGGGCGGCACAACGCCCTCGACAAGCTGATCGGGGCGCTCCTGCGGGCGGGCACCGATCCGGCCGTGGGCTTCCTCGTCATCACCAGCCGCTGCTCGTTCGAGATGGTCGAGAAGGCGGCGAGCTTCGGCGCCGCGATCCTGGTGGCGATCTCGGCCCCGACCTCGCTCGCCGTCGAGCGCGCCGCGCTCCACGGCCTCACCCTGGCGGCGATCGCCCGCCACGACACCGTCACCCTGTTCACCGCTCCCGAGCGCCTGACGAAAGCGTGAGTGTTCATCGATGAGTGCCGCCGATCCCGCAGAAAAGCTCGTCCGCATGGCGAACCAGATCGCCGCCTTCTTCCGATCCTACCCGGAGGACGAGGCGGTGGCGGGAATCCACAAGCACATCGTGGCGTTCTGGACCCCGCGCATGCGCGAGCAGCTCGTCACCTATTGCGCGGACGGCGACCACGGCCTCGATCCGCTGGCGCTGACCGCCCTGGAGGTCACCCCGAAGGCTCGCAGCCCGATCCCGGACGCGGTGACGGATCCGCACGAGCAGGGCCTGGGGGCGAGCGACGCGGGCTGAGGCGGGGCGCGACCGCCCGTGGACGAGGACGCCGCGGCGGTCGCCCCGTGCGCCGGAGCACATCGCGAAGCGGCGGGATCCTGAAGTTTCGTCGGAGCGGCTATCCGGGCAGCCAGGCGCATCGACACGCGTCCCGCCCGCCGACGAGGGAGACCGACGATGCTCCATGTGGTCCCGGACCGGGCCGGCGCGCGCGCCGTTCCCCTCGCCGACGATGCGCCCTGGCGGGGCGACCTCGCGACGCTCGACGCCCTGCTGCAGGCCTCGCGCGGCAGCAGTCCGAGCCGCGACGCGATCGCGGCCCTGATCGAGTCGGAGGCCCCTGGTGCCGTCCCGGCCGCCGCCCGGGCGCGGATCGCGGAACGGCTCGCCGCCCTCCTCGACGGCGATTCCACGCACTGATCCGCAAGGGCCGACTGTCGCGCGACGCGGGGCGCGCCTTGCGTCGCAGGGGGTTGATGGACCGATCCGGCCGCTCCAGGCTATCTTTGGAGAAGATCGTCGCGCATCGGAGCGGCGCGCGCGGGAAACCGTCGCCCCCTCCGGCAGCCGTGGAGAAGTCCGTTGTCGTCCAGCCCCGCCGTCCCCGCCGCAGATCCGATCGCCGGTACCGTCGACCCGGTCTGGCGGCGGCTGCGCCAGGAGGCCGAGACGGTGATGCGCGACGAGCCGCGCCTCGCCTCGTTCCTGTTCGCCAGCGTGCTCAATCACGCCACCCTCGAATCGGCGGTGGCCCACCGGGTCGCCTCGCGGCTCGGCCACCCTGCGCTCACCGCCGACCTGATCGCCCAGAGCTTCGGCGAGGCGGTGGCGGACGATCCGACGATCGGCCAGGCGTTCCGGGCCGATATCGGCGCGGTGATCGACCGCGACCCGGCCGCCGGCCGGGCGATCGAGCCGGTCCTGTACTTCAAGGGCTTCCACGCCATCCAGGCCCACCGCCTGAGCCACTGGCTCTGGACCCGCGGCCGGCGCGACCTCGCGCTCTACCTCCAGAGCCGGTCCTCCGAGGTCTTCCAGACCGACATCCACCCGGCGGCGCGGATCGGCCGCGGCATCTTCCTCGACCACGCCACCGGCCTCGTCGTCGGCTCGACGGCGGTGATCGAGGACGAGGTCTCGATGCTGCACGACGTGACGCTCGGCGGCACCGGCAAGCAGGGCGGCGACCGGCACCCGAAGATCCGCCAGGGCGTGATGATTGGCGCCGGCGCCAAGATCCTCGGCAACATCGAGGTCGGCGCCAGGGCCCGGGTCGCCGCCGGATCGGTGGTGCTCCAGGCGGTGCCGCCCTGCACCACCGTGGTGGGCGTGCCCGCCCGCGTCGTCGGCTCGGCCGGCTGCTCCGATCCGGCCCGAGCGATGGACCAGTTCATCCACCTGATGGACGGGATCTGACCGGGGCATCGCCGCGCCGCCTTGCCCGCCCGGCCCCGGCGTGGCAAGGCGGGGCTCAACCGCCCCCGGACCGCCCCGCGGCACGCCCGGCGGGGAGGGGGCGTTGTCGTGTCCCGAGCCCGGCCCGCGGCTCGGGATCCTCGATCGAGACGGAACGCAGCCGCGCCGGATCGCTCCGGGCGCGGACGCCGACTGCAAGCAGCTGAAGAGGCCAGCGTGAACAAGACCGAGATGACGAAGGTCGAAGGCTACCTTCGCCGGACCTTTGCGAACCACAACATCCGTCTCGTCGCCCGTCCCAAGAAGACGGATTCGGCCGAGGTCTATATCGGCGAGGAATTCGTCGGGGTCCTGTCGGTGGACGATGAGGACGGGGACCGCTCGTTTAACTTCTCGATGGCGATCCTCGACACCGACCTCGACGAGTAGTCGTCCTACGAGCAATCCCCGACGGCTGCTCAGGGCTCGGAGCCGAACAACCGCTCAAGCCCGGCGAGGCCGGCGCTCCAGGCCGGCAGCCGTTCGGGCGAGAAGCGCAGGCGCAGGCTCAGCGCGCCGATCCGCACCTCGCTGAGGCAGGCAGCCTCCGGCTCGGGACTCGGGCCGGTGGTGCAGCGGGCCGCGAACCGGCCGCCCTCGCCCTCGGCGAGGTATAGGTCTTCGCCCTCGAACGGCGTTCCGGCGCGGAAGCGCCGGCGCATCAGGCCCTCGGGCAGGGGCTGCGCCTCGGCGGTGAGAAAGCGGGCGTAGCGCCGGGCCGGGCTCAGCGGGGACTCGGTCTCGGGCGCGCGTGTCGCCGTGACCCGCATCAGGCCGGGCAGGGCGCTGCCGGTCAGCTCGCTCCACGGAATCGCCAGGTCGATGCGGCCGCCGTCAGTCCCGGCGGCGGGCCGCACGAACCACGCCGCCGGCAGCACGACCGGCCGCGGCGCGAGCGTGCCGACGACCACCGGGCCGGCGGGCTTCGGCGGCCGGGCGAGCCAGGTCGCCGCGAGTCCCGTAAGGGCGAGGGCGCCGAGGAGACCGAGGGCGCCTCCCAGCATAAACCGCCGGTCGAGCGGGACGAGGAGCGGCGGGGCGGCCCGAGGCGATCCGCGCCCGGATACCCGCAAGCGTCCCGGGCGCACGATATCCTGGTCAAGTCTTGTCCGATCAAGTCCCGCCCGGTCCAGTCCCGCCGGGGCGCTCAGTGCCGACCGCATGGCGCCCGCCTCCGCATTCGTTCGAGTCCCTGCCCCCGAGAGGGGGCATCCGCGAACGTTCGGCTTGCGTCCTTAACGGCCCCTTACCGCCGGGGCCGGCTAGCCCCGATTTTTGCGCATCACGAGCGCGATGTCGGAGCAAGTCCCGCAGCGGCACATGGCGAAGAGATCTGTGGATAACTGAATATTAACCATAACCAAAAATCGCGACTGGCGCAGGGTGGGACGAATGCGCCGCCGGGGATTTAACGATCAATGAACCTTTCGCCCTCTGCCCTCGAGAACCTCCAGACGCTGGTGCTCGGCCTCGCTTTCGCGGGCCTGCTGGCGAGCGCCTTCGAATGGGCGACGGCGCGCCGGGCGAGCTTCGGGCTCCTGGCGAAGGGCGGGCTCGTGGCGTTGGCCTCGCTGCCGCTCATCGCCTTCGGGGCACCGTTCATCATCCTGCGCAACACCGTGCGCGGCCGGCGGATCGAGGGGCGCCCGATCCCGTTCGTGATGCTGGCGACGATGCTGGCCTGCGGCTGGAGCCTGGTCTCGGGCCGGGTCGTGCTCGACCTCGCCCACTTGTTCGCGGGCGCCTGACGATCGGCCGGGGATCGACCTATTGACCCTAGGGAAGGTCGCTCTTTATTCGTCCGCAGACCTCGTCAGGGATGCGCACGATGCCGATCGCCGTCCTCGCCCTGTGCTTCACCGTCGGTCTTGCGGTGCACGCCGCCAAGACCGGGCGGTTCTCGCCCTGGGGCTGGATCATCATCATGCTGCCGCCTCTGGGCGGCGTCGCCTATCTCCTCGTCGAGGTGCTGCCGGAACTCCTCGGCTCACCGCGCGGGCAGAGGACGCAGCGCGCCATCGCGCAGCGCGTGAACCCGGAGAAGACCTACCGGGTCCTGCGTGACCGGCTCATCGATGCCGACACCGTCGTTAACCGGGCGCGCCTGGCCGAGGAATGCGCCGTCCTCGGCAAGTGGCAGGAGGCCTGGGAGCAGTACGACGAGATCGTCCGGCGCCCGAACGGCGACGAGCCTGTCTTTCATCTCGGCCTCGTCGAGGCCGACCTGGAGCTCGGTCGGCCCGACGCGGCGCTGGCGGGGCTCGAGGCGCTGAAGGCGCGGGAGCCCGATCTCGCGAGCGCCCGTGGGCACATGGCCTACGCCCGGGCGCTCGCGGCGCTCGGCCGGACCGACGAGGCGCTCGATGCCTTCGAGGCGATCTCGCAACACCGTCACAGCTACGAGGCCCGGGCCCGGCTCGCGGCGCTGATGGCCGATACGGGACGCATCGAGGAAGGCCGTCGCACCGCGCAGGAGATCCTGGATCGCCTGCGTCGCGCGCCCGCCCATATCCGCAAGATCCAGGCGGGCTGGGGCCGGGTCGCCGAGGATGTGCTGCGTCGGAGCTGACGGCGCGGAGCAGGACGCCTTATCGGTTCGCGGTGGTGATCGGAGAGGCGATCCCGTTCAGCGCCACCCAGGCGAGGCCGTCCTGGCCCTCTCGCTTCACGTAGGTGTAGCCGGTGCGCTGCCAGGGCAGGATCGCGTTGGTCTTGTTGTCGAGGATGTAGTCGCCCCGGTCGGTGCGGACCATCAGGACGGCGTGGCCCTCGCCGATCTCGTCGATGACCACGGTCATGCGCAGGGCCCGGCGGGCGAGGCCGCGCTCGACCAGCATGCGGCGCTTGAGAAGCTGATAATCCTCGCAATCGCCCATGCCGTCGTCGGGGAAGTCCCAGCGGTCGACCACGCCCCAATGGTCCTGGTCGATCACCGGGCGGATGCGGCCGTTGACGCGGCGGTTGACGGCCGTGAGCGTGCGCCACAGGGCCGGTGTCATCGTCAGCGTCGTCGGCTCCTTGAGGTCGACGGCGCATTCCGCCGGATAGCGGGCGCAGAAGTCGTTCCAGGCACTGACGGGCTTGGCCGAACCGCCGCGCTCGATCGCCGCGCTGGCATCCGGCAGGGCCGCGAGGGTCTGCGTCTGCCCCTGGGTGGTTGCACCGCCGACCAGCAGCAGAGCGCCGAGAAGTCCCAGCTGCGCCGCACGGGCGCCGCGCATCAGGAGGCCCTGGCGGTCGATCCGAAAATCGACGTGGCTCGCCCGGCCCAGGCCGTCCATCACTGCCCGCATTGCCCCATCGCTTCGTTGAGCTTGGTTCTTGCATCCAAGCTGCCACGGGGCCGGGCGGGGCTCAACCGAAAAATTTAAACCCTGGTAAACGGTCTCGCCGCACTTTGGTTCCAATTCGAGACGCAGATTTTTCGGTGATTCGCCGGCTCAGCGGTTCGCGGTGACGGTCGGGGCGGTGGCGCCGCCGAGGGACACCCAGGCGGTGGCGTCCTGGGATTCGCGCTTGATGTAGGTGTAGCCGGTCCTGTGCCAGGGGAGCACGGCACTGGTCTTGTTGTCGAGGACGAAGTCGCCGCGGTCGGTGCGCAGCATCAGTACGGCGTGGCCCTCGCCCTTCTCGTCGATGACGACGGTCATCCGCATCGCCCGGCGGGGCAGGCCGGCCTGGGCCAGCAGCTTGCGCTTGAGGAGCTGGAAGTCCTCGCAATCGCCCGAGCCGTCCTCGGCGAGGTCCCAGCGGTCCGGCACGCCCCAGTGCTCCTGGTCGGTGACGGCGCGCAAGCTGGTGT